>JASFYU010000130.1:0-30156 GCA_045046905.1 Flavobacteriaceae bacterium
CAAAATTAACGATAAATAACGGCGATTATTACTAAATAAAAGTGAATATTGCTAAGTTTGTATACAAAATAGATTTAAATGAGCGCTAAGAAAATCCTTACTAAAAAGTCGATCGATTTTTTTGAAAAATACCTAAACAATGCCGCCCCTACAGGCTATGAATGGGAGGGGCAAAAAATATGGATGAATTATTTAAAACCCTATGTCGATACTTTTATTACCGATACCTACGGTTCGGCGGTCGGAATTATCAATCCTGATGCCAAGTATAAGGTGGTTATTGAAGGCCATTCTGATGAAATTTCTTGGTACGTAAACTACATAACCGATGAGGGGTTGCTGTACGTCATACGAAATGGTGGCAGCGATCACCAGATAGCACCTTCAAAATGGGTCAACATACATACTAAAAAGGGGATTGTGAAAGGTATTTTTGGATGGCCAGCCATACATACCAGAAACAAGGCAAGAGAAGAACCGCCGAAACTAGACAATATTTGCATCGATATTGGAGCAAAAGACAAAGCCGAGGTAACTAAAATGGGCGTACATGTAGGCTGTGTAATCACCTACCCCGATGAGTTTCAAATACTCAACAAAAATAAATTTGTCTGTAGGGCCATTGACAATCGAGCCGGTGGGTTTATGATTGCCGAGGTCGCACGATTACTTCATGAGAATAAAAAGAAACTCCCTTTCGGATTGTACATTACAAATGCCGTGCAAGAGGAGGTAGGTCTACGTGGAGCCGAAATGATTACCCATACCATAAAGCCGAATATCGCCATTGTCACTGATGTCTGCCATGACACTACTACCCCAATGATCAATAAAAAGACTCAGGGCCATACCGAGATTGGGGCAGGCCCCGTTATCACCTATGCTCCTGCGGTACAGAATAAATTAAGGGAACGCATCATCGAGACTGCTGAACAACATAAGATTCCTTTTCAACGCCTGGCGTCTTCAAGGGCTACTGGAACAGATACCGACGCATTCGCCTATAGCAATGGTGGAGTTGCATCTGCTCTGATTTCTTTGCCTTTGCGCTATATGCATACCACCGTTGAGACCGTGCATCGTGATGATGTAGAAAACGTAATTCGATTAATCTATGAAACTTTGTTGACCATAAAAGAAGGCGAAACCTTCAGCTATTTTGAGTAGGCATCGCCCACTTGTATATAACATAGTCAGTATCGAACTGGGGGCGATAACCAAAATCAGGGATCGCCCACTCGACCCAACAAAAAATCAATACTAATGGACGAACTAGTGGATGTTTTGGATACTGATGGAAACTTCACTGGTGAGACCATTATGAAATCTATTGCTCATAAAAAAGGGCTTTTTCACCCAACAATACAGGTTTGGCTCTACACAGCTAACCATAAAATTTTAATACAGCAACGGGCTAGGAACAAAGACACACACCCCCTTCTTTGGGATGTATCGGTTGCAGGACATGTTGGTGCCGGAGAAAATATTGAGCTTTCGGCAGTTCGTGAAGTAAGGGAAGAAATTGGTCTTGTAATCTCAAAAGATGATTTACAAAAAATCGGGATCTTCAAATCGGCTCACAAACACCACCAGCATCTAATTGATTGCGAATTCAATCATACCTATGTATGCGAATTGAAAGTGCCTTTCGAGAGTCTACAAAAGCAAGAAAGTGAAGTTGAAGATTTGGCCATGATTCCACTTCTTCAATTTTCTGAGGAAACTTGGGGAATGGCGAATCTAAAAAAGTATGTACCGCACGGAACTGACTATTACAAAACGGTTATAAAAGCAATACAAGACCGCTTATAGCTCTTTTATAAAAGCTTCAAGATCTTCTATACCATAACGTGTCTGATTGCCCTGGGCCATGTTCTTTACCACAAATGAATTGTCGGCCAATTCTTGTTCACCAAGTAGGATTACATAGGGCACTTTACGGTTATTGGCGTATTTAAACTGTTTTTGAATTTTGGTTTTCGAAGGGTATATATCGGCTTTTACTCCTGATTTTCGTAGCCTGTTCACTAATTTTAATGAGGCCATCGCTTCTCTCTCACCAAAGTTCAAACAAAGCACATCCAAAGATTGATCGATTGCCTTGGGGAACAGTCCAAGTTCCTCTATGACCAGATAAATACGATCCAAGCCAAACGAGATACCAACACCGCTTACATCTTTGAGTCCAAAAACACCAGTTAGGTCATCATAACGCCCACCGCCACCAATAGACCCCATGGCTACACCTTCAGGAGCGCTTACCTCAAAAATAGCGCCTGTATAATAATTTAATCCTCTAGCCAAGGTAACATCAATCGAAAGTTTAGCCGATTGTAATTCCAATTCTTCAATAGCCTGTATGATGAAGGTTAGTTCCGCTACACCTTTACTTCCTTCTTCAGAATCTTTAAGAAGTATTTTTAATTGTGACAATTGCTCTGCATTAGAACCTGACAATCTAAATAAGGGTGTTGTCTTTTCAATGGCCTGTTCAGAAATACCCTTTTCGCGCATTTCTTTTTTGACTCCTTCTTCACCAATTTTATCCAATTTATCTAAAGCCACGGTAAAATCGACCAACAAATGCGCAGCACCTATGGTTTCTGCAATTCCGGCCAAAATTTTTCGATTATTGAGCTTTATGTTCACCCCTTCTAGCTTTAGCTCGCTAAAAATAATATCGTATAATTGTATTAGTTCAACTTCTTGGAGGAGCGAATTTGCACCCACTACATCGGCATCACATTGGTAAAACTCACGAAAACGCCCCTTTTGAGGCCTATCGGCCCTCCAAACAGGCTGAATCTGATAGCGTTTAAACGGGAAATCAATTTCATTTTGATGCATGACCACATAACGGGCAAAAGGCACGGTAAGGTCATAACGCAGAGCTTTCTCGGTAATCTTAGGGCCAAGCAATCTACTGTCTTTAGCGCTATAGGCAACATCATCGACCTTAGCGATAAAGTCTCCTGAGTTCAATATCTTAAAAATCAAGCGATCACCTTCATCACCATACTTGCCCATAAGGGTTTCAGAATTTTCAAAAGAGGGGGTTTCTATAGGCTGAAAACCGAAAGTTCTGAAATGTTTCTTTACAATATCAAAAATGTAATTTCGCCTGCTTACTTCGCTGGGTGAAAAATCTCTGGTGCCTTTAGGTATGCTCGGTTTTTTTGCCATCAATTTTAATTCTGATGCAAATATAAGCCTCCCCTCTGTCCTCTCCAAAGGCGGAGAAACAAAAGAGCATATTCCCCTTTAACAAGAGCTATTTGGAAGCTATCATGCTATCGAACCATTTGTACAATTCTCCTTTTGTAATGACAGCCCCTTGTCTTATCAAATCGAATTTATCTAGACTTTTATCGGCGGTATACACCTTCGAGGCTATCAGGTATTCAACAAAATCGGACTGCCAATTTTTTTTGAACCAACTAAAACCAATTTCGGTCTGTAAATCAATGGCGGGGTTCTGCACTTTTACAGAAATCAATTTCATTTCAGTATCAGTCAAATGAAATAAGTGCATTTGTTGCGCTGAGATATTTTCGAGATAAAACACTTTGGTCAACATTCCTTCCCATATCAAATCACTGAAAACATCAAGTTCATCCTCGGCAACTTCAGGTCGATCGACCTTAATCTTTGTCCATTCATCAGCGGAAATAGACTGTGTTGCCAAAAAATTAATAAATTCTTGCTGTAATTCTTCCAGCTGTTCCTTTGTTAAACGGGTGTATTTCATCAAACTATAAATCAAAAAAAACCTTTCAGTTGGTACTGAAAGGTTTTTATATTCATTTAATATACGCTATTTTTTATCTCCAATTACTTCAAAAGGAAAATCTAAAACAACATCTCTATGCAGCCTAATATTAGCATTATAAGGTCCTGTTCTTTTAATTGTTCCTCCTTGAATATTGATAAATTTCTTATCGATATCATGTCCTTCTTTTGATAAGGCTGCGGCCAAATCAATCGTAGTTACTGACCCGAATAATTTATCACCAGCACCAGTCTTTGCACGAATTTTCAATTCAAGACCCTTTAGTGTACCAGCCATTTTAGCAGCGGCATCAACAACTTTCTTCTCTTTATGAGCTCTTTGCTTTAGGTTCTCGGCCAACACTTTTTTGGCAGATGGTGTCGCCATCATGGCCAAACCTCGCGGAATAAGAAAGTTTCTTCCAAATCCGTTCTTAACGCTAACCAAATCGTCTTTAAAACCTAAGTTTTGTACGTCTTCTTTTAATATAAGTTCCATGGTTCCGTTTCTTTTATTTTAATAAATCTCCTACGTAAGGCATTAAGGCCAAATGGCGTGATCTTTTAACTGCTTGAGCTACTTTTCTTTGATATTTCAAAGAGGTGCCCGTAAGTCTTCTAGGCAATAATTTACCTTGCTCATTCACCAATTTCATCAAAAAGTCGGGATCCTTATAGTCAATATACTTGATTCCTGATTTTTTGAAACGGCAATATTTCTTTTTTGTATTAGTCTCAATATTAAGAGGAGTAAGATATCTGATATCTCCGTCCTTTTTTCCTTTCGCTTGTTGTTCGATAGATGCCATAATACTTATGCTTTAGCTGTTTTTAACCTTGTTCTTCTTTTCTCCGCCCATGCTACCGCATGTTTGTCAAGTTTAACGGTCAGAAAACGCATAATTCGCTCATCTCTTCTAAACTCTTGCTCATAAGGACCAATTGTTTCGCCGGGCGAAGTAAATTCTAACAAATGGTAAAAACCACTTTTTTTGTGTTGAATAGGGTAGGCCAATTTCTTTAGCCCCCAATTTTCTTTGGCTACCATTTTGGCACCATTCTTAATTAAGAAATTCTCGAATTTCTTAACTGTTTCCTCTATCTGTTCATCAGACAGAACGGGATTCAAAATGAAAACAGTTTCGTAATTATTCATATTTATTTAACTTTTAGGATCGCAAAAATAATAATATTTACTGCCATTCACAAGAAAACATAAAAATCTTCGTTATAGTATGGAATCATAAAAATTGAACTTAACCAAATCTTAAACCTATGATCATTACCAATTACACAGAAAATCATGCAATGTTCACAACTTTTATTGCAGTTGAACATGCTTTTTCAGTACTTTGTCGATGATTTAACCCCACAAATCAACCCATTTATGAAATTAAGAAGTATTATTGTCGATGATTCGTCTATGCAACGAATGGCAGTAGCAAAGCTTGTGAACAATCATCCTAACCTAGCCATGGTTGCCGAGTACAGCAATGCGATTGAAGCGAAAAACGGTATTAAAAACAATGAGATTGACCTGATTTTTCTTGACATTGAAATGCCCATCATCAGTGGATTCGACCTACTCGAGTCTCTGGAAAACGGCCCTCAGGTGATTTTGATTACCGGAAAACCCGATTATGCACTTAAAGCATTTGATTACGACGTAACAGATTATCTGCACAAGCCTATCACTATGGCGCGTTTTGATGCCTCTGTTAAAAGGGCCGTAACCAAATATGAGCAATTGCATATGGTACATGAGGATGAGGAGCACATCTTTGTGAAGAGTAATCTTAAAAAGAGAAAGGTCATCCTCAATGACATTAAATGGATAGAAGCATTGGGAGATTACATTAAATTGGTCACAGATGAGGCCAATATCGTAATCTTATCAACAATGAAATCTTTTGAAAAGCAATTGCCGGAAGAAAAATTTCTACGTATCCACAAATCATATATCGTAAATCTTGAAAAGGTCGAGAAATTTAATAGTAAAAATGTTGAAGTAAGCGGAAGGTCTATTCCTTTGAGTAGAAACAAAAAGACCGAATTGGCCGAAGCGCTAAGTAACGTCTAACTATATGTGATCTACATTGTAGATTACCCGTACACTTTTCAGCTGAGAAATAGCATTAAAAGATTTTTCGATTCTTTTAATGCTATTTTTTGTTTGGGGCAATGACTGATCATGACCAATTTTAACAATCACATTTTTAAGGTACAGATTACGTATTCTGGAGACCGCAGGAGATTCAGGACCCAGTACACCTGAACTAAATACGTTACGTAATGATTTGGCAAACCACTCGGAGGCCTCGTTCAATTTGTTATAGTCCTTATGCTTGAATGTGATTTTTATAATCCGATTTATAGGTGGGTACTTGAATTGTTCACGATCATAGACCTGCTCTTTATACATGCCTGCATAATCATTGGTGGTAACTTGCTTGAGAATTTGATGGTACGGATTATAGGATTGTATGATTACTTTTCCACGTTTCTTGGTTCGACCCGCCCTACCCGCGACCTGGGTCAGTAATTGAAAACTGCGCTCATACGCTCTATAATCAGGAAAATTCAACAAGGCATCGGCATTCATTATGCCTACAAGGCTCACATTTCTAAAGTCTAACCCTTTGGTTAACATTTGTGTACCTACAAGAATATCAAGTTCCTGTTGTTCAAAGGCAGTTATTATTTTTTCGTACCCATATTTTCCTCGGGTGGTATCTAGATCCATTCGGCCGACTTTCGCCTCGGGGAACAATTCATTCAACTCCTTCTCCACTTGCTCTGTACCAAAACCCTTGGTGTCTAAAGTAGCGCTTCCGCAGGCCAAACAACTTTCTTGCAATACCATATGATGGCCACAATAATGACAGCGTAATTGTTTTTTATATTGGTGATAGGTAAGGCTTACATCACAATTAGGACATTGCGGTGAATGTCCACAGGTTGTGCATTCAAGAATGGGCGCGTATCCTCTTCGATTTTGAAATAGAATTATCTGCTCTCCTAACTCAAGCGCTTCGTTAATCTCCTCGAGCAACCGCTCAGAAAAATGACCTTTCATTCTTCGTTTCCTAGTCTGCTCCTTCAAATCAACCAACTCCATCTCAGGCATAAGTACATTGCCAAACCGTCGGTCGATTCTGGCATAACCATACTTTCCTATTTGGGTGTTATATAAGCTCTCGATACTCGGTGTGGCCGAACCTAAGAGCGTATTTCCCCCATGCAGGGTAGCTAGTACAATTGCCGCATCTCTCGCATGATATCGCGGCGCAGGATCAAATTGTTTAAATGAGCCTTCATGTTCCTCATCGACAATGATTAAACCCAATTCAGAAAAAGGCAAAAACAGGGCAGAACGTGCACCTATTACAATCTGTGCCTTTGATTTTTTATGTAACACATTATTCCAAACCTCTACCCTTTCTTGAGCACTGTATTTAGAGTGATAGATTGATACTTTCGCTCCGAAATAAGCTTGCAAGCGTGAAATAAGCTGGGCAGTTAACGCGATTTCAGGCAATAGGTACAAGACCTGCTCACCCCTTCGCATACATTCCTCTATCAATTTCACGTACACCTCAGTCTTTCCTGAAGATGTAACACCATGCAATAAGGTGACTTTTTTAGATTCAAAACTTTTTTTAATATCATCCAAGGCCGTGAGTTGATATTCATTTAAAGATTCAAGGGCCTTGTTCTCATCGCTTCCTTTGTATGAAACCCTATCAATCTGCACAAAATACCCCTCTAAAATCTCCTTTTCTATCAAGGACTTGATAACTGCTCTAGAACCACCGCTTGCCTGTTCTAAGTCAGTAAGCTTGATAGGTTTCTTATTCTTGGCCTGTAATTGGAACAAGGCTAATACGACATGGCTTTGTTTGGGGGCCCTAGTCAAGGTATTTAATAATGCCTCTAGCTTTTCCTCGACCATATATTCCTTTCCCAACCTTATGTAGCGAACCAATTTGGGCTTGTATTGTTCGTAAATTTCCTCTTTGAACAGAATCACGTTCTTGTCAAGCAAACGATTTAATACCGGAAGAACATTTTTTCGATCTATGATGGTACCAACTTCGTGTATTCGCAAAGAAGATTGATGCTGCAAAGCCTCGTATACCAAAAACTCATCATCTTTCAAGTCGGTTTCATCTACTTCGACCGTATCATTTCTCAGGACTAAAGTCTCGCTCTCCAATAAAAATATTCCAGGAACGGCACTTCGGAATACTTCTCCGATCGTGCACATATAATAGTTGGCGATCCAACGCCAATGTTTTAACTGTATTGCATTTACAATAGGGTATTCATCAAGAATTTGATGAATTTCCTTTGCCTCATAAACCGTAGGCGCCGATGTATTTATTTCTAAAACCAAACCCGTATAGATTTTTGTTTTACCAAAGGGCACGGCGACCCGCATACCGGGTTCAAGGAAATCCGCTTCAGCTTCTGAAACACTGTAAGTAAACAGCTTTTCTATGGGTATTGGTAGAATTACAGTAATGAAGTGTTGCATAATTTCATCATCTCCTATCCTTGTACACGTATCCAAGTCTGCGTACGGTAAATAAATGCGAGATACCCCCGTACTTTTAGCTCATTCGAGTTCTCAGGGTTCAACCAAATTTTACATCGAAACGTCATGGCCTGTTGGGGGTCGAATAAGGTTTTTCCTTTCCATTCACCATCCTCATACTCTTTCAGGCCATCAATAATTGTCATTCCAATTACAGGTTTGTTCTTTTTATCGCCATCACATTTATGGCACAGGAAATTTTCTTTTCCCTTTTCTAAAATATCGACCACATGCCCATACATTAGTCCGTCTTTTTCATAAATGGCTATTACCGCTTTGGGTTTTCCCGTTCTATCATCAATGGTTTTCCATTTACCAAAGATACTTTGAGCGGAAACTAGGCAACTTGAGAACATGAGTATCCCCATTAGTATTGATTTACTCATTTTCTTTATCTTTTTTATATGTTTTTCTAAGGGAGTTTAAGGAAGCGTTGAGCTCAAATCCGAGTAGCAATATATTAGAATTTAACCAAATGAACACCATTAATATCAGCAAACCGGCCAAAGCCCCATATAATTCATTGTATCTAGCGAATTTTTCTACATATACCCCGAAAAGATATGAGGTCACCATAAACAACATGGTCGTCATAAAGGCACCTACAGAAAAGAATTTGGCCTGTTTGCCTTCGGCAGTTCCAAAATAATACAATATTGCCGTGGTCAAATAGGAAAGAAGTAGAAAGAAAACAAATTTAATTATCTTCAATAGTGCTATATTTTCCCCTTCTAGAACCACTCCATATGCTTTATAGAAAAAATCACTATAAATTTTCTGGGTATAGAACTCGAAATACACAAATACCACTGCACCAATTATCAGTAAAATGGAAAGCACTAGGCCTATACCTAAAGCATAGACATATTGTCTGAAGAAATTTCGATTAAGACTTACGTGATACGAAGTCTCAAACCCGCCAAAAATAGCATTGACCCCATTGGCCATCAAAAAGATTGATATTGCAAAAGTCGATGACAGTATGCCGCCACTTTTTTGATTCTCTATTTGCTTATAAATATCACCAAAATATTCACTTGTGGAAGAGGGCAAAAAGAATTCTAAAAATTCGAGGAATCTGACATCAAAATTCTCTAAACCAATATAGGGCACTAAAATTGGCACTAAGGTAATACAGAAAATAAGCAGGGGAAACAAAGCCATAAATAAGCTAAAGGCGATAGCACTGGCCCTGGTTGACAATGCCCCTTGCACGATACCCAAAAAATACATCTCGATAAGGTCGTAAAAAGAAAGCCCTTTGAAGGCAGGAAGTTTTACCTTTTTTAATAAGCGAACGACCCAATTGACAAGGGGTATTTTCGCTAATCTCTCTTCAATTTCTATTGACATCTACACTGCTTTTAGGCTAAGATCCATATTATAGACAGAATGGGTCAGTGCGCCCGATGAAATATAGTCGACCCCACACTCAGCATATTTTCGAATGGTTTTTTCATTGATACCCCCCGATGATTCAGTCAAGCATTTATTGCCAATCATCATAACCGCTTTGCGTGTATCCTCATAATCAAAATTATCTATTAGAATACGATATACGCCTTCAGATTCTAAAATTTCACCAATCTCTTTCAAATTTCTGGCCTCGACGATTATTTTTAAATCTCTATCTGTGTCTTTTAAATATTGTTTTGTTTGGGTAATTGCCTTGGTAATTCCGCCGGCAAAATCAATATGATTGTCTTTGAGCATAATCATATCATAGAGTGCGAACCTGTGATTTTCACCTCCTCCTATCGTCACGGCCCATTTTTCTAGAGCACGAATTCCTGGTGTGGTCTTTCGGGTATCCAAAATTTTGGTCCCGGTACCTTCAACTAGCTTTACAAAATGCTTTGTCTTGGCGGCAATCGCACTCATACGCTGCATGGCATTCAGCACCAATCGTTCCGCCTTTAAAATACTTTGCGAGCTGCCGTATACATAGAAGGCAATATCGCCATATTTGACCAAGGCCCCATCGACGATACGGATATCAATCTCAAGATTTTCATCTACATAGGCAAAAACCTGTCTTGCAAAATCAATACCGGCCAGGATTCCATCTGCTTTTACTAATAGTTTCGCTTTTCCTTTGGCCGACTTTGGAATACACGCCAAAGAGCTATGGTCACCATCACCGACATCTTCGCGAATGGCATTTTTTATAATAGTGTCAATTTCAAAGTTAAATTGTTCAGTCGAAATCATTGAAGAAATTTTGCGCAGCGCTAAATTAAGAAAAACAAATTCCAATACAGAAATTCATTTAACTTTGACCCATGACGATTAAACTTCTTGCCATTGGAAAAACGGATAATAAACAATTACAGCAATTAATTTCGGAATACGAAAACAGATTGAAGCATTATGTTAAATTTGAGCTGGAGGTCATTACCGATATAAAAAACGTAAAAAATTTATCGGAGCGTCAGCAAAAAGAAAAAGAAGGGGAGCAACTTCTAAAAAAACTAGGCAACACCGATGTTTTAATTCTTTTAGATGAAAACGGGAAGCAACACAGCTCAATCGACTTTGCCAGCTATCTTCAAAAAAAAATGAATTCTGGTATTAAGCAGTTGGTATTTGCTATTGGAGGCCCTTACGGATTCAGCGATGCGGTGTATACAAAATCTCAAGGGAAGATAAGTTTGTCAAAAATGACATTTTCACATCAAATGGTGCGCTTATTTATTGTGGAACAAATCTACCGAGCATGTACAATTCTAAAGAATGAACCCTATCATCATCAGTAAGCCTTCTTTGAACCCACAAAACAGGAGCATTAATTTGCAAAGGGGCCATTAATTTCTCAAACCTTCGAAGAGAGATGAAAAAATATGCCTTGCATCTCATTCATTGTCTTAGTTTTTAAAAGAAAGTGCCTTTTTAGAGGCACCCTTTAATAAAGCACCCTAAACTTAATGGTATTCTCAACCTTTCTAAGGGCCTTAATCACATCTTTGTTATATTCCTTATCCAAATCGGTGATAACATAACCCACTTCATTATCGGTAGAAAGATACTGTCCTAAAATATTCATTTCATATTTGGCCAATACCTCGTTTATTTTCGCCATAATACCCGGCACATTCCTATGTATATGCAAAAAACGGTGAGCGTTTTTCTGCTTCGGCAATCGAATATTCGGAAAATTAACGGCGTCTACCGTATTTCCTGAATTTATATAATCCATGATTTTATTGGGCACAAAATCAGCTATGTTACGTTGTGCCTCTTCAGTACTACCTCCTACATGAGGGGTCAAAATTACATTGGAAAGCCCCTGTAATTCAGTTATAAACTCACCATTGCTTCTAGGTTCTTCAGGATATACATCTACAGCCGCCCCACCTAATTTTCCGTTTTTCAAAGCACCGACCAGTGCATTTATATCAACCACAAATCCACGAGATAAATTGATAAACATTGCCCCGTTTTTCATTTGATCAATCTCGCGCTCACCTATGAAATTTTTATTGGCCTTATTGTCATCGATATGCAATGTCACTACATCTGAGATACTCAACAAATCTTCTAAGGTGTTACATTTTACAGCATTACCAAGAGCCAACTTATCGTTAACATCATAATAATATACCCGCATACCAAGAGCCTCGGCCAAAACAGAAAGTTGCTTGCCAATATTACCGTAACCTACAATACCTAAATTCTTACCTCTAACTTCTCGTGAGTTGGTCGCACTTTTGTTCCATTGTCCCTTATGAATCTCTATACTTTGAGGAAACACATTCCGCATCAACATGATGATATGTCCGATGGCGAGTTCCACTACAGAACGTGTATTACTGTAAGGCGCATTGAAGACCGCTACCCCCTTTGTTCGGCAATAGTCAAGGTCAATTTGTGTAGTACCAATACAAAAGGCCCCAACAATCAATAACTTATTGGCGGCATCCAATACATTTTGCGTAACCTGAGTTTTTGATCGGATACCTAAAACATGCACGCCCTTTATTTTTTCGATCAACTCTTCTTCAGAGAGACTGGTTTTTATCAACTCTACAGAAAAGCCATCCTCAGAAAGGTTATCAAAAGCAACCGGATGCACATTTTCGAGCAATAATATCTTTATTCTGTTCTTAGGATAAGAGATGTTACGGGGCAGATTGTTGACAAATAAAAATTCATCTAAATTGGGGGCAACATGATCGGCATTATCGGCAGCCTTATCTCTGTGTACATTTTCGGTATATGCAAAAAACTTATGTGCTATACCAGCCTCGCGCATTACATAATCACTATACCCATCACCAATTACTTGAACCTCACCTTCTAAATTTAATTGTTTTAAACATTCGATCTTTCCATTGTGAGAAGAAAGAACGTTGGTTTCATCGAACCCCACAATATTTCCTGACTGATCAAATTCAAAAGTATTGGCATACACTCTATCTGACGGAATATTATATTCCGCTACAATAGGATCTATAAACTCTTTAAATCCACAGGAGATTACGTAGATATCATCTGAAAATTCTTCAAAAAACTCTTTATTGGACTCTATTGATTTTGATATTTTTTTTCGCAACTCGGCAACAAGACCTTCTAAGTCTGATTTATTGGCATTCAACAATTTTATACGCCGTTCAAGAGATTCAGTAAAGGATATATCCCCATCGATACCCAGATTGGTTATCTTCTGAATTTCATCGATAATTTCGTCTTTATTGGATTTACCCTGTAAAGTCATTTCAGCTAATACGTCTAATGCTTCTACTCTTGTCAATGTGCTATCAAAATCGAATACGTATTTTCTTCCCACCTCAATCATTCTTTAAAAAAATTAAGCTGTAAAAGTAAATAATTAATTCTGTCTGATTCTCGATTTGTTCCTTAAAAGTGAATTCTCCTCGTTCAATACTACATATTCATGTAGACAATTCCTGTAATAATGGCCAACCCAAAACTCAGAAGCGTTCCGATTAAGATATATTCGGTCAACTTTCGGCTGTTGCTTTCTTTTAGGTCATTGAATCTAAAAACAGATTTTGCGGTAATCAATAATCCGATAGCTTCCCACCTACCCATGAGAATAAAGGCCAGTACAAAAAGCCGTTCTAAAATTCCAATGTACTTTCCGGCATTGGGCAAAGACTTATGGTCAAAGGCTATTTGGTTCGACATACCTTCGAGCAGTTTCCCCATAATAATCGCAGCAGGAAAACTCACAAAAACAATGGCGGTTACCATTGCCCAATCTAATTGATCTAGAATAGAAATTGTATGCTCAATCAAATTTCCATAGTACGCACAACCGTACAAAACTGCAAGGTGTGAAAACTGATCGATAAAAAAGAGGACACTCTTTTGTTTAAAAAGTGGATTGGCATATAACTTTGCCATATCGATAAGATAATGAGAAACAGCAATAATCAGAGCTAGCTTCCAATAACCTACATCCCACAGCAACAGCATAATTAACACAAAGTGAATCAATATATGAAAGTATACATATTTTGATTTCACCCTATTCGCCTCTTTATGTATGACCCACTTATTGGACTGCAACATAAAATCACCTACCAAATGAGCCAAAAAAAGTTTTATGAATACAATCATGAATTACGGTTTTTTATAGTTCCCCTATAATACGCTAACAGATCCATCACCAAGTGCAGACGTGCTCTTTTTTTGCGTTGACTAACGGCAGACTGTTGAATATTGAGCTGATTCGCAATCTCTTGTTGCGAAGCCTTCGGACGCGCTAAGGCCATAGCAACAATCTCTGCAGAAACCGGACTCCAATCATCCATAAAATCTAAAGCCAATTTAATCATAAGGTTTATAGTACGGTCCTTAATTTTATCGCCGCTAGCGATGGCTAAATTTAGTTTATGCCCTTTGAGCGCCTCAAATGTTCTTCCTGAATAATGATAGGCAGGCCCATTAGACTCACTTACCCCTACTCCAACAAAGGTTTCGGCACC
This sequence comes from Flavobacteriaceae bacterium, assembly GCA_045046905.1. Lineage (GTDB taxonomy): Bacteria > Bacteroidota > Bacteroidia > Flavobacteriales > Flavobacteriaceae > JASFYU01. Next base: position 14,317 of record JASFYU010000130.1, read on the forward strand.
TATGCCTATACCTATACGCACATCTAAACCCTTGACCGATCTAATGAGTGCCTTGATGTGAACGGCCACCTCCAAAGCCTGTAGCAGCGGTACACGAACTTGAAACTCGTCACCTCGGTATATTTCCCAATCTACAGGAGACTCTCCTAATTGTGATAGATATTTTTTTAAAATGCCCAGCCATTCAGATACCTCGTGATTTTCGGAGTCAATAACATCACCTGTTAGTATTGCAATCATAATTTATAAGCTAAAGCGCTAATATACTTAAATATAAGCAAATATGCTAATTATACTGTCTATTAGCCAATACGATACTATATTGATTCTAAACCTAAGTCGATATCATCAGAACCATCTTCTCACTCTCACAAAGTACTGCCGGTATTCTTTACCGAATTTTTGAAGCAATGCACTTTCCTCTGGCGTAATCTGAAATCGATTCATATAGGCCATAAAACCTACAGCAATCAGAGTGTTAAAAGCATTCCCCAGTATTAATCCGAAAGCAAGTAGAACAAGAAGTATTGCCAAGTACATTGGGTTTCGTGTATAGGCAAAGATTCCTTTAGTAACCAATTTTGAAGACTTATCAGGTTTTCTTGGGTCGATTGTAGTCTTGGCCTTAAAAAAATGACCTATCGCGATAAGGCCAATAGCAACAGACAAGATTAATAAAAATAAGATTAAATATCGCCGACCAAAAAAATCGAATTCACCAAATGGTAAAAACTTGGCCAGTAAATACATCAACAAGGCAAAAACGAAGAATATGACAACAGGTGGTAATTTTAGCTTCATGCTATAAAATTACTACTTTTGAAACGTTCACCTAAATTCATTCACAACAACTAGCATATTTACCAACATATCAAATGAAACTTGTTTTTGCCACACACAATTCAAATAAGTTAAAAGAAGTACAACTTTTACTGCCAAGACAGATAAGCCTTCTCTCCTTAAAAGATATTGGCTGTCACGAAGAAATCTCGGAAACGGGAGCTACCTTGGAAGAAAATGCCCGTATAAAGGCTGACTATGTAACCGTAAACTATGGCATTCCTTGTTTTGCAGACGATACCGGACTTTTGGTCGATGCCCTAAACGGAGCACCCGGTGTTTATTCGGCACGCTACGCTGGAGCGCAAAAAAACTCCGAAGATAATATGGCCAAACTTCTTTCAGAATTAAAAAACTATAAAGACCGATCTGCAAAATTTAAAACTATAATCGCCTTGAATCTGCAAACCGAAAGAAAAATTTTCGAAGGAACAGTAGAAGGCAGCATCATTACTAAAAAAAAAGGAAGCAAAGGTTTTGGGTATGATCCTATTTTCATGCCCAATGATTTTAATACAACATTTGCAGAACTTTCCTTAGCTATAAAAAATAAAATCAGCCATCGCGCTAAGGCCATTCAACACCTTATTCAATATTTGAAATCACTACAAAATGGCATTTAAGACGCACCAATGATAGTATAGAAGCGCATCAATCACCTCAGAGCGAGCAAAGCCATTAACCGTATTCTTATTGCCTTCTTGCACTATTATAACATTCATATCACCTTAGCACACTGCGAGTTGGATGAAAAAATAACCATCACTCATTGCTAGCTCAAGACCGCAAAATAATGTACATCCTTAGCGATTATTTTGCACGCTATCGATAACGTAACATCCATTTTATGAAGGCACTCATTTATCATGAAGGCACCACTTTACAACAATGTAAATAATTAGCAGTATCTTTGCCGCTTTAATAACGCCGCCAGTATGGCAGGTGTTGCGCTGAGTCCAATGTTTATATACCATAATCGCTCTATGCAACACACCTATTAGCGATTAAGTAAAACACATTATGACAAAGTTTGAAGCACTAGGGCTGCAAAAGTCCTTATTAGATGCTGTTGCCGATATGGGGTTTGAAACTCCTTCGGAAGTACAGGAAAAAACAATCCCTATCTTATTGGAAAGCGAGACTGATCTCGTCGCACTAGCACAAACAGGTACAGGAAAGACGGCAGCCTTCGGTTTTCCCCTTATCCAAAAAATCGATAGTAATAGTAGAACTACACAGGGGCTGATATTATCTCCTACCCGTGAACTCTGTATACAAATCACCAAGGAACTTCAATTGTATTCCAAATACGAGAAGAACATCAATATAGTGTCCATTTACGGTGGCGCTAGTATTACAGATCAGGCCAGACAGGTCAAAAGAGGTGCACAGATTATTGTTGCCACCCCAGGGCGAATGAAAGATATGATAGGTCGCCGATTGGTTGATATTTCAAAAATCGATTACTGTATCTTAGACGAGGCCGATGAAATGCTCAATATGGGCTTTTTTGAAGATATTAAAGATATACTTTCTAACACCCCCGATGATAAATCTACATGGTTGTTTTCAGCAACCATGCCGAAAGAAGTATCTGTAATCGCAAAAAGGTTCATGCATTCTCCGCAGGAAATTACGGTAGGCACCAAAAATGCAGGAACCTCAACCGTTCAACACGAATACTATGTTGTGAGCGGCAGGGATCGCTATCCGGCACTAAAAAGGCTTGCAGACACCAACCCCGATATTTTTTCGGTAGTATTCTGTAGAACTAAGCGTGATACGCAAAAAGTTGCCGAGAAACTAATTGAAGATGGCTATAATGCCGGCGCATTACATGGTGACCTAAGTCAAAATCAGCGAGATCTGGTTATGAATGCTTTTCGTAAAAAGCAGATTCAAATGCTGGTCGCTACTGATGTTGCCGCCAGAGGTATCGATGTAGACAGCATTACCCATGTAATCAATTACCAGCTTCCTGACGAAATAGAAACCTATACCCATCGAAGTGGACGAACGGGAAGAGCAGGAAAATCAGGTATTTCAATGGTTATTATTACCCGCAGTGAAATGCGAAAGATAAAGGCTATCGAAAATAAAATTAAACAACAATTTATCCGCAAAAATATTCCTACAGGAATAGAAATCTGTGAGATTCAGTTATATCATCTAGCCAATAAAATAAAGGATACCGAAATCAATGAGAAAGTAGAAAATTACCTTCCTGCGATTAATGATGTTTTACAAGGTATAGACCGCGAGGAGCTTATCAAAAAAATAGTTTCGGTCGAGTTCACACGTTTTTATGACTACTACAACAAAACTCGAGACTTGAATACCTCAGACCACGGTGAAAGAGGAGAAAGAGGCGAAAGAGGAGAAAGACGTGGGGGTGAGGCACCCACTTCTGGATCAGTACGATACTTCATCAATGTTGGCGAGAAAGATGGTTATGATTGGATGTCGTTGAAAGATTTCTTAAGAGATACCGTAAATCTTGGACAAGACGATGTTTTCAAGGTCGACGTCAAGGATAGTTTTTCTTTCTTTAATACAGATGCTGAGGTCACTGAAAAGATTTTATCCACATTTACCGAATTCAAGGTCGACGGAAGGTTCGTGAATGTCGAGGTTTCCAAAAACCCCGGAGGCGGTGGTGGCAGTAATCACCGAAGAAGAGATAAAGGCCGTGGTAGCAGAGATAGAGACAGAGATCGTGGAAAAAGAAGGGATCGAGATACATCATCAAGAGGCAACGCAAACTACTCAGGAAAGAGAAGAAGCAAAAAAAGAAGTGATTTCTTTTAGTTAATTGTATATTAAAATACGCTTCGGCGTATTTTTTTTTCTTTGTTTCGTACTTTTAAAACAGGAAATCAAATTAATGAAGAAATATTTACTCGTATTTTTCTCTATACTAGCGTATAATAGTTATTCACAAGAAAATGTGAATAATTCCGCTATCAAGCCTTTAAAGGCCACCATAATCAACGCCCAAACAAATCGACCCATGGAAAGTGTTCATGTGGTAAACCTCAATCAGGTTCTAGGAACCATTACAAATGAAAAAGGCGAATTTTCGATTAGCGCGGTCGTAAATGACACCATATATTTTTCCTTCATCGGTTTTAAATCTCAAAAAATAAGGGTGACCAATGATATGTTCAAGTTTAAGAACACTAAAATTGCGCTCACTGAACTTGCCTATGCCCTCGAGGAAGTCATTGTTAGGCCTTATCAACTTACAGGGTATTTAGAAATCGATGTAAAGAACCTGCCCATTAATACCGCATATCAATACAGTATATCAGGTCTGAATGTCGGCTATGAGGCGGGCAATAAAAACCCCAGTGCAGTTACAAAAGTTTTGGGTGCTATCTTGAATCCGGCAGATCTTCTGCGTAATCTTTTTGGAAAAAAACCCAATCAGATGAGAAAATTAAGGCAGATTAAAAAAGACAATCAAATTCGTGATCTTTTGGCCTCTAAATTTGATAGAGAAACACTTACCGAACTACTTCAAATTGAAAAAGTCGATATACTAGATATTCTGAACAACTGTAACTATTCGAAATCCTTTATTTCTACCGCCAATGACCTGCAAATATTAGACGCTATAAGCAGCTGTTATGAAGAATTCAAGGTTTTAAATCGAAGAAGGTAAACCGCTTCAAAGCAAGGCTGTACGCCGTCCAAAGCCACGATATAAATCTAAAGAAGATAGGAACTTCAAATATATTTTTATCGAAACAGGGCGCACTATACCCCACTTCCTGTCTGTTTCGAATTAAGGCACTCAACTCCTTGCCGTTAATTACAAAACAATAGGTTTAATTACGACCGATTTTCATTACTATGCAGCAAAATTTTTGTCAGACAATACTGCATAAAATAATATATTCTCATTTTTACAATCAGCAAATACATTTCTGACCAATTAAACGTTCAACACTTTGTACCGTATTTGAGTATATGAAATTCAACAGAAGAAGTTTTATTCTAAAATTAGTATTGGGTATCATTGGCCTAGTCGTGATAGATGCCTTTTGGCTTGAAAAATATTTTATAGAATGGAAAACATTCGATATCTCTAATGGTGAAATAGATATAATAAAGGCGATTCAGTTGAGCGATCTTCATCTACAAGAAATAAAATCTTTTCATAGGTCAATTGCCGAACGTATTAATCAAGAACGGCCTGATGTTGTATTTATCACAGGCGATACAATTACGCGCAAAAATAAAATTTCCTTATTAAATGATTTTCTTGACTTATTAGACAACAGTATTCTCAAAATAGCCATTTTAGGTAATAAAGAATATTCTGGTCGTGTAGATATAAAACTTCTAAAGAAAACATATAGCGAACATAATTGCGTATTATTAATCAATGAGTCCTATGTACTTCATACAAAAAATAGAAAAATCAATATTCTTGGAATTGACGACTATGTCTATGGATCTCCTGACTTTTCGAAAGCGGTCGATTCTATTGATAGGTCATTAACCACAGTGGTACTCAACCATTGTCCTGCATATCGAGAAGAAATAGATCGTCTAAGCATGGGTTTAGAAATAAAACCAATATTTATCTTAGCGGGACATACCCATGGGGGCCAAATCACTTTTTTCGGAAACCCTTTATTTACACCATACGGTAGTGGTGAATATGTAAAAGGCTGGTATAACAACAAGCTATCAAAAATGTATGTCTCTAAAGGAATCGGCACGGCAATACTACCCATACGATTTGGTGCAAGGGCCGAGGCGACCCTATTTTACATATAATTTTTAAACTCGAGTTCGACCTAATATTCGCTCTCCGTCGATGATATTGCTAATCTTCCGTTTTCCCTTACCCCAAGACAATAATAGCTGTTAAATTATATAGTTCCATATACTCATTCAGTCGAGTACTTTTGAAATAAAAAACTGCAATTGCTCACGTAACCTGAGTTCGAGCTTAATTTGAGGAGTAATAGCAGGGCAATGGCAATAAAAATAACCGCAGAAGCAGTAAAAAAGAGTCTCTTTTAGCCGAAATTGACTTTGCGTGAACTGTTACAACTCCACCAAAAAGCAAACTACCACGATGTAATCTGGACTATTACAACCCACCGAGGTAGTATTAATTATCTCTATTATATCTCATCAAAATCTCATCTATGCTGCTAATGGTTTTCTTTGTCCAATCCAGTCTTTTTTCCATTTTTTCTTCTTCGGTCAACTGCCAAGGAATATTCTTCTCCTTCAATATTGTCGTCAGATGTTGTACTATAATGGCTGCCGAAACCGAAATATTCAGGCTTTCTGTAAATCCGTTCATTGGTATTTTTAGAAACCCATCGGCCTGCCCAATAACTACCTCGCTAAGCCCTTCTTTCTCAGTACCAAAAAACAAGGCAATCTTAGTATCAATTTTAAAATCGTTCAATAAACACGAATCATTATGTGGTGTGGTCGCTATAATTTTATACCCATCATTTTTAAGATGTTCGATGCAAGCAATTGAAGTATTGTACCTGTGAACATCTACCCATTGTTGAGCGCCCATAGCAATATTTTTGTCTAAACGTTTGCCGAACCGGCCTTGGATTACATGTGCTTCTTGTATGCCAAAAATCTCACAACTTCGAATTACCGCACTCGTATTATGCATTTGAAAAACATCTTCTACGGCCACGGTTATATACTTAGTTCTCTTTTCAAGTATTTGCAAGAACCTTTTAGTACGCTCAGGAGTGATAATATCTTCGAGATAAGACAAGAGTTTATAATCTATCATAGACCGAATATAGTAAACTAGCTCGGGGCAAGCCAAGGAGGCATTAAAAGCAAACAAATTTTAACATTTCGATGCAAGCCTGCCTGCCGGCATAGGCAGGTTAAGCCCACTGCTGTGAAGAAAAAGGTTATTTTTAGAGGTATGAAGAAAAAAATTGTAGTATTAACGGGTGCCGGTATCAGTGCCGAGAGTGGACTTAAAACTTTTCGTGATGCAGATGGCTTATGGGAAGGTCATGATATTATGGAAGTGGCTTCACCCCAAGGATTTGCGAAAAACCCTGCTCTTGTACTCGATTTTTACAATCAAAGGCGCAGACAGCTTATGGGTGTTTTTCCGAATGCCGCCCATGCCGCCCTAGTCGATTTGGAAAAACGGTTTAAGGTGACCATTATTACTCAGAATGTTGATGATTTGCATGAGCGCGCAGGCAGTTCGCACATCATCCATTTACACGGAGAATTGCTCAAGGTTAGTTGCACAAAACAAAAAGAACTTGTTTTAGATTGGAAGGCCGATTTAAATATAGGGGATTATAGCGAAGCAGGGCACCAATTGCGACCTCATATTGTTTGGTTTGGCGAAGAAGTACCACTACTTGAAAAAGCTGCAGAAATTACCGCTACGGCCGATATTCTTATTATTATAGGTACATCTATGCAGGTATACCCCGCTGCGAGTTTAATCAATTATGTGCAATTAAATACACCTATTTACTTTATTGACCCAAAGCCCAGCATAGCCGAGAACACCTTCAACAATCTTACGATTATTGCCGAAAAAGCGGTAAAGGGCATACCTACTCTGGTCGCAGGTCTAATTGATACAACAGCCTAATACGCTTGGCCCATTCTATTACGGCATCACGTTCTTCTTGTGTAAGCCTGGCCTTCTCATGGGTCCAAGTATATTCTGTTAAGGGCATTTCACCCGCTTCTAACATTTCAATGAGCTCCTCTAGTTTATGATCTTTTTTCTTTACGGTATACCCTTCCCATTCCGAAAAATTTAAATGTCTCTTTCCGTTCTTCACATGATTCCAAAGCCAATAAGAAACCGGGGCTATATTATTGTACCATGGGTATTGCGTATTGTTGCTATGGCAATCATAACAGCTCTGCTCCAAGATTACTTTCACATTTTGGGGTGGATTGGTTTCCGTAAGAAAAACTGCCGTATGATTACCGAGGGCTGTATTTTTTTTAGGTCGATAAAACTGAATAAGCACAAAGACCACCGATAAAGCCAGTGCTGCTTTTTTAATTATTTTCATGTTTGTAAATTTGAGGCTCGGCTAAAATACAAATTTTGTGACCAAATCAGAATTATACGAATCTTTAAACTATGTGAACCATTCAAGGGAAAAACGTAGTGAAATGGCCACATTGATTTTAAGCCATCCTGATTTAATACGGCCTTTATTGCAAATTTGTTTTGATGTCGATAATCCAATTTCTAGTAGAGCTTGCTGGGTCATGGAGTTTACGGCCAAGGAAAATATCTCTTTTATTTTTCCGTATTTGAATGATTTTACCGCAAATCTTGAAGCCCTACATTTAGATTCTTCAGTAAGACCAATCGCCAAAATATGTGAATACTTAACTAAATCTTACTTTTTAAAAGATCAAAACTCAACACAAAAGGCATTGACCAATGAACATTTACAGCGCATTACGACCGCTTGTTTCGACTGGCTTATCGGAGACCATAAAGTAGCCGCCCAAGCATATTCAATGACCTCTTTGTTATTATTGGGGCGAAAATTCGATTGGATCCACCCAGAGCTCACCCTAGTATTGGAACAAAACTATACTGATGGTAGCGCAGCCTACAAGGCACGAGCGAGAATGACCTTAGAGAAAATCAGAAAAAGTAAAAACCCAAAAAATACCCCTAGTATATAAAGGATTATCTTTTAAACTCTCTTAGTTATAAGTATCTTTGTCACTTACGTATAAGCAACCAATTTTTAAACAGATGTCAATAAATCAATTGAGTGCCATTTCCCCTATTGATGGGCGTTACCGAAGCAAAACCGAAAGTTTAGCTCCATTCTTTTCTGAAGAGTCTCTTATAAAATATAGGGTCAAGGTTGAGATTGAATACTTCATCGCACTCTGCAAAATACCCCTGCCTCAGCTCAGCTCTTTTGATACTTCAAAATTTAAGGACCTCAGAGAAATCTATACAAATTTTGAGGTTGAGCATGCCCAAGAGATCAAGGAAATTGAAAAGACGACCAATCACGATGTGAAAGCCGTAGAATATTTTATTAAAGCAGCATTTGATACATTGGGCCTTGAGCAATACAAAGAATTTATTCATTTTGGACTTACATCTCAAGACATCAACAATACGGCAATTCCACTGTCTATAAAAGATGCCATGAACCAGGTGTATGTTCCGCAATACATGGAAGTACTTGATAAATTAAAAACATTGGTCACTGAATGGGCCGATATTCCGATGTTGGCACGAACCCATGGGCAACCAGCCTCCCCTACTCGTTTGGGTAAGGAGGTTGATGTTTTTGTAGTTCGGTTAAAGGAGCAGTTCAACTTATTGAATGATATTCCGAGTGCCGCAAAATTTGGTGGTGCTACCGGAAATTTTAATGCGCATAAGGTGGCCTATCCAAACATTGATTGGAAAGTTTTTGGACAAAATTTTGTACAAGAATTAGGCTTGTACCACTCTTTTCCTACCACACAAATTGAGCACTACGATCATATGGCCGCTCTATTCGACACTCTTAAACGTATCAATACCATAATCATAGACCTCAATAGAGATTTCTGGACCTACGTGTCAATGGAATATTTTAAGCAACGGATTAAAGAGGGTGAAATAGGGTCCTCGGCCATGCCCCATAAAGTAAATCCTATTGATTTTGAAAACTCAGAGGGAAACCTAGGCATCGCCAATGCGATTTTCGAGCATTTATCTGCAAAACTTCCCGTTTCAAGACTACAAAGAGACTTGACCGATAGTACGGTTCTCAGGAATGTTGGAGTACCCTTCTCCCATACGATTATTGCATTTCAATCTACACTAAAAGGATTGAACAAATTATTGTTGAACAAAGAAAAGTTCGAACAAGACCTTGAAAACAATTGGGCCGTTGTCGCAGAAGCCATTCAGACCATTTTAAGGAGAGAGGGCTACCCGAACCCCTATGAGGCCTTAAAAGGCTTGACACGAACCAATGAGAAAATAAACCAAGAATCTATTGCAAATTTCATTGATACTTTAGAGGTTTCCGAGGCCATAAAATCAGAATTGAAAGCGATTACACCCAGCAATTATACGGGAATATAAAAGTTTACGAGTACAAAAAAAAGGTAAATCAACAAGCTCGACCCAAGGGTACGAGGTATGCTTCCGAAAAAACATTTTTCATTTCGAGGCAAGCCTGCCTACCGCAGGCAGGTTAAACCCTCAATGAGGTATTTGATTATATGCTATCCTTGTTTATGAATCTCCACTGAATGTGGGTAAGGAATTTCAATACCAGCTTTATCCAATGCCAATTTGCAGCCCTCTATAGTTGCAAAATATACATCCCAATAATCTTCCGGTATGCAATAAGGTCTAACCGCAAAGTTTACTGAGCTATCGGCAAGCTCCGAAACGTTTACTGACGGTGCCGGATCTTTTAATGCCTTTGGATTTGAAGTAAGTACTTCGAGCAGTACTTCTTTTGCTTTTTTGATATCCTCGCCATATCCGATTCCGATAGTGATATCAATACGCATTTTACCTTCCTCGGTATAATTGATGATATTTCCATTGCCCATGGCACCATTGGGGATAATAGCCAATTTATTATCAGGAGTCACCATTTTCGTAGTGAATATTTCAATCTCTTTCACAACACCGAGAACTCCTTGTGCCTCTATTAAATCGCCTATTTTATAGGGTTTAAAAATCATAATCAATACACCTCCTGCGAAATTCGCAAGTGAGCCTTGCAAGGCAAAACCAATGGCAAGACCTGCTGCGGCTATGACGGCGGCAAAAGTTGTTACATCGACACCTAGCGTTGATATTACTATTACGATGAGCAATATCTTCAAGGCCCATGATGTAAGATTCGCTAAAAAACGTTGAAGAGATTCATCATAATCGCCCTTGGCCATCATTTTTCTGGTAGCACCTACTATTTTTCCAATAATCCAGGAACCGATAATGTAAATAACAATAGCCCCCAAAATCTTAAGACCATAGTTATACGCCAATTCAAGACCCTTGCCCATCCATACTTCTGCTTGTTCCATAATTATAATTATTTATTAGTGTTTTTTATTTATAGTTGAGCGAATATAAGAATTACACATTAAAAAACTAAGCCAGATTTAAAATCAGCACACTAGCTCTTTTTGTTCACAAACTATTCCGAGACAAGCCAGCCAGCCGGGCGGTATGCTATAGAAGTGCTTGGCTGTTGGCAGCCCTTATAAAACCTATTAACCTAAGGCAAGTGGCCAGCTAGGTAGACTATTTTCAGAGGCGATCGGGCATAGGAGAAATCTTTTCGATTGGCCCCACTAGGGGTCATAAAATATCCTGTTTTTAGAAAACTCTAAAAACAGGATATTGTAATTTATAAGCAATGTTCTTTTAACCTAAGGGTGAAATCAGTTTTTACCCTTTTATCAAGTCACCGAGTTTTTCAAGTCCATCACCCTTATAATCCGATTTTTGAATGGCTTGAAGCAACTGCACCAAATGTGCAGGATTCATCTTATTACCCAAAACCCTGATAAGCACAAAACCCTTGTCATCATTATCGCCATATATAATAACCTCATCGATTACATTTTCATCACCCAGGTATCGCACTGTAGCCTTACCGTAACTCGTATTCATTTTCATAAGTTCGATAAACTTGTCGCTTTTAAGAATGGCCTTGACCTTGGCTTTTTCAATTTTAAAAGCCGCTGCATTCTCGGTTGTTTTCTTAAAGGCCAGAACATTCAACTTCTTTAAGGCCCCTAACGCTTCTTTTTGAGTAGCCGATAAATCGGCAGTATCGAGATTTAAAATACTCGTTGGAATATCAAGCGACAAAAAGTTGGAGCTTTCAGAATTAGCTACGTAATATTCCTGAAGACTCTGTCTTGAGGAACAGGAAGAAATCAGAACAAATACTAATACGATTGAAACAGATATTATTTTTTTCATTTTAATCAGCCTTATACTATGTAGAACCGTGGGTAATAAGCGTATATATGTATTCTGCCCACCGATACTTAATTGGTTAATAAACTACCTCGACCCAAGAGTACGAAGTGATATACTATGAAACGCTCTTCTCATTGCCATAGCTATCGAGATTAGAGGAAACCTACTTTTGCTGGCAGGCGGGTTAAACCCAATTGGCTATTGCCCTTTGATTAATGTCTTTTTCCTACCTTGTTCAATGCTTTGGGCAGATTCATTTTTTCTGTAAGGGAGCCAATTTTATTCAGGTCGATATCGCCGGTCAATGATACCAGAACACTTTCAAATTTTCTGCCGTGTATTCCAATATCATCAGTATTGATACCTGAAATAAACATCAAGAGTTCACTAACATGATCCTCGTCCTTTCCGCTTTTTATATAGAATTTCACGTTGGTTCCCTTATCTTTTATCCGCATTAATTCCTCCAAAGATGATGATTTTAGGTATTTTTTTACGGTGACCTTCATATTGGCCGAGATACCTTTGTCTTCAGTAATAAAAACTTTAATACTATTTAGACTATTGGCAATCGCCTTGAATTCCTGTGCTTCTTGATCATTGCCATCTATGGCCGCCAAATTTCCGACAAGCCTAATCATACTTTTGTTTATGACCACCGAGGCCACATTGTTCATATCTTCATACTTATCAAAGATGGACTGTGAAAAGCCGAAAAATGGAATAATTGCTAAAACTAGTACTATGCTAAATTTTCTCATGATTATTGATTTTATTGATTGATGATGAATTAAATTGTATTACTTTCTATTTTTTCCTGCCTTGCTCAACTCCTCTGGAAGGTTCATTTTTTTTGTGAGTGAACCTATTTTGTTCAAATCTATATTGCCCGTTAATGATAGGAGAACGGTTTCCCATTTTCTGCCATTTATATTTATATCTACATTTTTTATTCCCGTAACAAACATCAACAACTCACTAACATGGTCAGAATCTTTGCCCTCTCGTATATAGAATTTTACATTGGTATCTTTATCTTTTATGCGCATCAATTCTTCCAATTTAGTAGATTTAAGATATTTATCGACCGATGATTTCATATCGGCTGAAATCGCCTTGTCTTCGGTAATAAAAACCCTAAGGTTGTTTAAACTTTTGGCTATATCCATAAAATCTTGTGCCTCGGGGTCATCAACATCAACATCAATCTTGCTCAACAGATTGAACATGCTCCTGTTTATCACCACAGAACTTACGTTGTCTAAATCTTCATATTTATCGAACAAGGACTGTGAAAACCCGGTCAAGGGTAGTAGTGCCAATGTTACTATTAGTAGTATCTTTTTCATGATTTTAATTTTAATTGTTATTGTAAATTTTTTGTTTTGCGACTACAAACTCGTTTAGATAGGCTACTTTTTCAGTGCCACGACTAAAATTTTCCGCCAAGAGGTCCAGTGCTTTTTTTGTTTCTTGATACGCATATTCTATCTCTTTCTGTTCTTGGTAGCTTTTACCGAAATATATGCCAAATACTAGAACGGCTACCGCTGCAATGGAAACCCATTTATAATACTCTTTTCTAGGTTTTGGTAGCAGCTGCTTGGTATACCTTTCTTCCTTGGCATTAGAAAAATATTGAAACATGGGGGAATACTGCTCTAGATGTGTTGCTACACTTTCTTGAGAAAAATATGTTCTTAAGCTTTCTTCCTCGGCAACCGTTGTGGTGGCCTCAAAATATTTTTCAATTAATTTTTCTATGTTATCCAATTCCATAACTATGTTTTTGCAATAATTTCTCCCTAACTGTTTTTCGTGCACGTGACAATGTTACACGTATCGCCGTTGGTTTCATATTTAACATGGCTTCTATTTCATCGAAATCATATTCTTCAACATCTCTAAGTTGTAAGACCAATTTTTGTTGTTCGGGCAGCTCCTCCATTATCTTCTGCACCCAGTCCATACTATCTTTGGCCTCTAGCTGTTTTTGTAAAGAGCTATGATTGTCAGTATAATTGCTATGCACCAATGTTAGGTTTCCTGCCTGTCTTGACTTTAATCTGTCTAAACAAAAATTCTTGGTCATGGTCATGGCAAAAGCCTCTATATTCCTATACCCTTTGATAGCCTTATTTTTTGACCACAACTTGAGTAATACCTCTTGTGTTGCATCTTCCGCTTCTTCGGTTGAAACCAACAATCGCTTGGCCAGTCTGTACAGCTTGTCCTTAAAGGGCATTACCACATTCAAAAACTCTGACTGTTTCATTTTTGGTTAAATTGTTTAGCAAACCTACATAGCCGTCTACAAAATGAAGACGACATACATCGAATTTTGTTACTAATAATTTTTTTTAACTATTTATGTAAGTAATTTGTGCAACCGTAAACTAAACCTGTACGTACATACGTTAGACTGAATGTGAGCCTTTTATTTTCTGTATCTATACATTTTTGGAACGATAATTGAATGTTCATTTAAAATGAATTGCTAATATAAAGAGTAAACTATGAAAAAGTATTTGTTATTGTTCCTTGCTATGGGGCTTTCTTTTACTGCATGCAAAAAGAGTGACGATGGTTTTACTTCACCAGATCCGCCAAACCCAGATCCTGGTGCAGATGTCATAGTGCAGGATTTTATGTGGAGCGCTATGAATCTATGGTATTTTTGGCAGGCCGATGTTCCTGATCTTGCAGACACTAAATTCCCCAATACCACAGAAGGCTCAAAGGCATATACATCATTCTTATTATCAGAATCAGACCCCAGTACATTTTATAACAAGAAGTTATTATTCAATGAGGACAGGTTCAGTTTTTATTCTGAGGACTATAAAGAGTTGACACAGTTATTTGCGGGCATTTCTAAAAGCAATGGGGTGGAGTTTGGATTAATTCGATTGTCGGGAAGTGATGATATTTTTGGTTTTGTACGATATATCATTCCCGGATCCGACGCAGTAAATAAAAATATTAGCAGAGGAGAACTCTTCAATGGAGTAAACGGACAAACATTGACACTCAGCAATTTCGTCGATTTGCTTTTTGGTGAAAGCGATACCTACACCTTAAATATGGCTAATTTTGTCAATGGCGCAATTACCTCCAGTGATAAGGACGTTACATTGACCAAAATGCCCGGTTTGGTCGAAAATCCTGTTTTCTTAGATAAAACCTTTACCATAGATGGCAAAAAGATTGGGTATTTAGTATATAATGTTTTTACCAATGAATTCGACGAAGATTTAAATAATGTCTTTGGACGTTTCAAATCTGAAGGAGTGACCGAACTGGTACTCGATATGCGATATAACCCCGGTGGATCGGTAAATACCGCGCGTTTATTATCAAGTATGATATACGGTACAGATACTGATGAAGTATTTTTAAAGGCCAAATATAATACTAAATATCAATCCTATTTGAATACCAATAATGTTGATGTAAAACGTTATTTTGCAGATAAGACTGATAAGAATACTCCTATAAATACGTTAAATCTTACTAAAATTTATGTTTTAGCTCTTGGAAGTTCAGCCTCGGCCAGTGAACTGGTCATGAACGGTCTTGCACCTTATGTCAACATTGTTCATATTGGGGAGGCTACACGAGGTAAAAATGAATTTTCGACTACCTTGGTCGATGACCCTGACAATAGCTATTTATATTCTGCTGCGAGAGAGAATAGAATCAACAGTAAAAACATTTGGGCCATACAACCTTTGATTGGCAGAAACGAAAACGCTGATGGTTTTTCAGATTATACCGATGGCCTAATACCCAATATTGAACTCAAAGAGGATTTGGCCAATCTGGGCGTTTTAGGCGATTTGAATGAACCACTATTAGCAAGGGCCATACAGGAAATTACAGGCACATCGGCCAAAATGGATTTTACGGTACAGATACCAGCAGAGGTTATGACCAGTTCTAAGATGTTCACTCCCTTAAAAGACAATATGTATATCGATTTGCCAGCTACTATCGATTTTCATTAGGTATATATATGTACATATATATAC
>JASFYU010000131.1:0-51179 GCA_045046905.1 Flavobacteriaceae bacterium
ATCCGCCAATTGGCGGATGCTTTCAATCAAAAATAGTATTGATAATCTATTCTTTATTCTCTCCGCCATCTTGGGCAGTTGCCTCGGCATCTTCAGCAGCTCCTTCTTCTCCTTCAGTTTCTTCTTCCTCCTCAACAACGGCTGCACGAGCGGTTTTAACCTGTACTACTACAGTACTGTCAGGATGCAAGATTGAAAAATCATCGTTTAAAAGACTCTCGACTGAGATATTGTCACCAATCTTTAATTCGGAAAGGTCCACATCAAAGAAATCGGGTAAGTTGTCAGGCAATGCCTTGATTGATAATTTTCTTTTTCTGAACAATAATCGACCACCATTTTTTACTCCCGGTGAACTGCCTTGTAGTCTTACCGGAATATTCATGGTAAGCTCTTTGTCAGCGAATAATTGGTAAAAATCGACATGTAAAATTTTATCCGTCACCGGATGAAATTGGATATCCTGCATAATAGCGTCCACTTTGCTGCCATTTTCAAGTTCAACCACTACGGTATGTGCGGCAGCGGTATACACTAAATCTCTAAAACTTAATTCAGGTGCTGAAAAGTGTAATGGTTTTTCCCCTCCGTATACCACGCAAGGAACCTTTCCAGCATTACGTAGGGCCTTTGTTGCCTTTTTGCCTACGCTTTCTCTTTCTGATCCTTTAATTGTAATTGACTTCATTATATAGTTTAAAAATTAATAATCGTATAACTGAATACTTAGTATTGTTTGACTACATCAAAAATTTAGAGGCTATTGATGTGTTGTGGTGTACCCTGTTCATGACATCGGCGAACAAGGGAGCACAACTTAAGACTTTTACTTTGCCACTATCTTTTTTGGATGGTATTGAATCTGTTATGATTAATTCTAACAATTGTGATTTTTCTATTTTCTCGTAAGCATTACCAGATAATAAGCCGTGAGTGGTGATTGCCCTTACGCTTAGTGCTCCCCTTTCCATCATCAAATCGGCCGCTTTGGTGAGTGTGCCAGCCGTATCAACCATGTCATCGACCAATACCACATTTTTACCTTGTACGTCGCCAATGAGTTCCATATGTGAGATTATATTGGCTTTTGCGCGTTGCTTATAACAGATGACCACATCAGATTTTAACGCTTTTGAATAGGCATAGGCTCTTTTTGAACCGCCCATATCAGGAGAGGCAATGGTCAAATTGTCGAGATTCAAGCTTTTTAAGTAGGGTAAAAATAATGTGGACGCAAATAAGTGATCCACAGGTTTTTCGAAAAAGCCCTGTATCTGATCAGCGTGCAGATCCATGGTTATAATTCGTGTTGCTCCTGCGACTTCTAACATTTTCGCGACCAATTTCGCGGCTATAGGCACTCTAGGTTTATCTTTTCTATCTTGTCGAGCCCACCCAAAATAAGGCATTACTGCTGTGATATGGCGGGCAGAAGCGCGTTTGGCGGCGTCGAGCATCAGTAACATTTCCATTAGGTTTTCTGAACTGGGGTTAGTCGAACCTATAATAAAAATACGTGTACCCCGAACCGATTCCTCAAATGAGGGTTGAAACTCCCCGTCACTATATCTAGAGAAGATGACCTTACCCAAATGTGTGCCATATTCCTTGGCGATTTTTTCAGCCAAAACGCTACTCTGTGTACAAGTAAAAATTTTTGGTTCTGGTACGGTATAAGTCATACTTAACGTATTGTTTTTTAGTTTATTGGGATTCCCTTTTTTAATGGGTGGTGCAAATTTAAAAATTTATTTGTGTTCTAAACGATAAATGTTTTTATTTTTTGTGTTCAAAAGAAAAATATTTTTTAATTTTACAATTCTGTTTAAGCTTACTTAAGTGACGACTCCGATAACTTTCGCGAGGCAGAAGTGTTTTTCGATAGGTAGCTGCACTGGGTTTAAACGAGTGAGAATAGGATATAGTCTCGAAAAAGAGAGAAATATTTGAAATCTGGAGTTGGAAAAGAGCAACTTAGAAGATTTAGAAGTAAAAAATAATTATTGCTCGAGTGGCGGAACTGGTAGACGCGCTGGATTCAAAATCCAGTTCTTAGGAGTGCGGGTTCGATTCCCGCCTCGAGTACTTAAAGGAAAAGCCGAGATTTATGTCTCGGCTTTTTTATTTTAGATGTGTACAACAAATTGGTCTTTGCTGGATTAGTATTTAGTTTATCCTTTATTTGAACTTTATTGCTGTTCCCCAAAACAAAAGGCCACAAATTTAGGTAGTAGGGACAAACCGATTTAGGGCACATATCTTCAGAATTACATATTTAAGCCATACCAAACCCATAGTAAGAGACTATTTGACCGCTTAAGTCAACAATGGCTTCATGTTGGGGC
The DNA here is from genome assembly GCA_045046905.1 of Flavobacteriaceae bacterium. GTDB lineage: Bacteria > Bacteroidota > Bacteroidia > Flavobacteriales > Flavobacteriaceae > JASFYU01. The sequence goes on from JASFYU010000131.1 coordinate 2,346, forward strand.
GTATCGACCACACGAAGCCTTAGTTATTGGCTGTAGTTTTTACAGCGTTCTCTTGAAAAATCCCAATGCTAATTCCAATGTTTTATCGTGAATTTTCTTTCTCTCCACGGTCGGATTGTCCACAGTTATTGCAGGTGCTACTTCTTTTCCAAATTTTGTGGATTCGTTCAAGAATATATAATGTCCAACATTTTTATCAAAAAGATATATTTTGCTGGTTTTGATTAAACTATGGTACCTTTCGGCATTGTTTTTAACTGGTGCTACTAAATTCTCTTTTCCAGCTACAATAAAAATCGGTTCGGTAATTTTGTGCGTCTACTCCTTTGAATGGAAGCCAAATCTGATTGCAGGTGCCATCACGAAAAATGTTTTGATTCTGTCTTCTTTTACGAGATTTTTGTACTTGTTGTATGATGCAACTATAAGGCTGTCATTTTCAAAATCTATAATCTCATCAGTATCTGGAAATTCAGCAGGCATTGCCCTGTCCTCCGAGTTTTCATTTTCCCTTACAGTTCTGTCCACATAACCGCCTGCCAATGCGATATTAGTGTAACCAACTAAAAAAAACCTGCCCCACCAATTCTTGACGTATCTATTTTAGTCCCAATTTCATGTTTATTTGGTCGGTTTTACTTGCGAAATCCATAATAAAATAGATGACCATATGAATTTATGAGATTTCATTAGAGTCCAAAAGCCATGCGATAAATACGTCAAGCTGGGAAATGTTCGGACAGAATTGTATAAGAACAGACAAAAAAATACGATAGTATAAGGGCAAAAAAAAGACTATCGAATTCGTTGCAATCGATAGAATTCTCAAGAAAATTACAAATGGCTTTGCAAAACGATGCCAACACCTGTAGTAAGCTCGATGTTTCTGCGGAAGTTGAAAACCTGCTGGGTTTTTCAACCACCTCGAAACCGCATATAAAAGCATAAACCGCAGAAAAAGCGTTTCATACCTTTATCTTGCCAGCGCTCAGAAACAAGGAAAAAGGGTGCCTCTTCTTTAATTTTTTAGCGTCAAGTACAGCGCAATGTCGAATTGGGCTTCTAGCTCATAAGGTCTCTCATAGGTCTTTCGTTCATCAGTATCCTCAAAATAGTAGCCCTTATAACTCAGATAGTTGAAATTATAGGCTTGTATCATTATAACTACCGTGCATACGACTAAAATCAGCGCCTTTTTCATTTAAAGACTTTGGTTTATTTGCTAGTTATATTTCTTATAAACGTCAACTACCGGAAATTGCGAAATTCGTAATGTGGTGCAACCATATGGAATCAATTCTATTTGTTCCTCTTCTGTACCGAGTTCACGGTGGGGCCAAGGTGATTGCGGTAATTTCCCCGTATTGCCATTATACTCTTTCCAATACGGAACGATTTTACCGGTCGTATAAATCGAAATCGGGGCATTTTCTACATTCCAAGGCATATCGACGACCGATGTTTTTTCTTCTACCTTGAATGTCTTGCTTTCCAAGATTCTTTTTGGGATGCCGTAATTCCATGGAGATTTTGGATATACCTCATAGAAAGTATCTTCCCATTCATTAGTTTTCTTCTCTTGCCAGTCTTCCTCTATCTTTAGGGCGTACAGCAAAGGTCCGCGTTCTATTGCCACGGAGCCTTCGAACCATCTGGTTATCTTGATTTCCATCGGAAATTTTAAGATAACTATATCTTTTTTTTGCCAAGTCCTATCGACATTAATAATGTTTCCTAGCCGGACGAAATCTATTTCCTCTCCATTGATGGTTACCATGGGGTCAGAACACCATTCCGGTATGCGAAACTCAAATTCAAAATCGACCTTTTTAGCAGGATTGACCTTAAATGTAATCTCATCCTTAAAGGGATAGTTGGTTTCCTCTTCAATTTGAACTTTCACCCCGTTTGCCACCTTTACGATTGCTGATGAAGGTGCATAAACCAGAGCGGCTACGCCGTTGTTCGCCGTTGCGTAAAACAGGTTCTGTACGAATTTGGGCCAGCCCTGATGCATGTTCGAGACACAACAGGGGTAACCGGTCAAGGTTCCAAACAGGGTGCTACTGCCTTCGTATTCGCAGTCGAAATTCCGGTATTCATGGGTTACCTTTATTTGGTTCGGCTGTTGAAAATATTGCTTTTTCATAAAGGAATCGTCATGTTGTGTAGGCAGCACATTAAAAGCAATTTTCTCTAGATAGTCGGCATAATGAGTATCTCCGGTGATTGGAAGCATGCTCTCAAAGGAATACATAATTTCCACAACTGAACACAACTCCGAGCCCTGGGTAGGATCATTACCGTGCAGGGTCTCATCGCCCCCGTACATGCCATTGGCAAATCCGTGACCGGCCTTTAAAGATTCCAATCCCTTTAAAGGGGCTTTTAGGTGAAGTGAGTCTTGACTTTGCTGATAGTATATGACAGGTTCCTTTAGGCCTTGTGCTACATTGACAGTGTGCAGAGGGGCAAACGGATTGGCTTGCATCAACATGTTACCAGAAAATGTCCCCGTCCAATCATAGGTCTGTTCATGGATCAATTTTCCTAATTCCAATAAATAGGGTTCTTTGGTAATGTTGTACAACCAAAAGACAATCTGAAGATTGTCGCCTCCACGCTTACTGGCCCAGTAGGTAAACTTGTTCAATGGCATTTCAGGTAATTTAAGAAGCTGGTATCTAAAATAATTGTCCATGAGTTCTAGAACACGCTTGTCCTCAGTAGCCAAATAATACTGTTGCAGCACTTTCAGCATGACCATTTTTGGCCACCAATCCTCGCTTATAGTTTGTTGGGTACCTTTTATTTTAGGAGAACCTTCTTTATAGGGAAAAGGGCCGAAATACCCATTTTCTCGTTGGTTCTCTATACTCCAATTCACCCATTTCTCTACCTTCTTCTTCAAGTCCTTGTCATCAAGAAGATAGGCCAAGGGTGTGAGCCCATCGACCCAATAGGGGCCACGTTCCCAGCTATCTCCGGTGCCCCCGAGCCAGCCATTGTTTGAACCGGCTACGACTTCATAAATCTCGTCAAGGTGTCCTGTGAGTCCGTCTCGTTGTGTTTCCAACATTTTTTGTAACCATCCCTTGGCTTTGATATCTCCCAGGGGCAATGCTGTGTAGGGTTGGGCGACCAAAGGCGCTTGGTTTGTGATGTAATGGTCATTTCTTGACGTTTGCGCATTTAAGACTAAGCCGTCAAAGGCTAAAAATAAAAGTGCTAGACTACAAATCGATTTTTTCATTCTATGTCTCAATATATAATTAGTGCATTTCCCATTCATAGGGTCCTGCCAGTTTGTCGACCAATTTGATTTCCAGTTTAAAGGCATCTGAAGCGACTTCCTTGAAGGAACGCTCACTTGCCCTTCTGTCCTCATTGATATGATATTTATTAGCCTTTACCGCTTTCCAAGTACCACCATCTTCTTAATATAGTTTCCATAACTTCGGATACACAATGCCGCCATTTCTACTTTTCTCTCAATACACTGTGGCCTGTAAAAAGCTTGGGTTCGTCGAAATCCATTTGAATTCATTCCGCGAATTCTTTTAAACGCCAAAACCTTCTTGTCCGCCTGCCACGATACCGCCAATGATGCATAATTTGGTGTCGACAATATCATGTCAGCGCTTTTCTATTGCCTCGCTATAGGCTTTGTCTTCTGTCAAAGCCACCATATTGGCCATGGTAGCGTACATATGGCTTACATTATAGAGTTTGTGCGAGTACTCTTTAATTTCGACCCATTTCGATTTTTTGGAATCTGGGTGTTCTTTGGATACTCCCAAAATAGTCTTTACCGTAAAAAGATAGCCGTTATCTTTTCGTGCTTTTCTCACTAGGTCTATAAGGTCGTTCAGATACTTTTCAGGATTAAGATGTTGGTATAAAGAATACACCGCCCCCTCGATAACCTTGTGCACATCAAAATCGTAGTAACCACATCTAGTATTATACAGTGTCTTTTTCTAAACCGGCAACAACGCGGAAATTCTTAAGGTGACCACTTTCCTTGCTCCGTTGAAAGTGAATGGTTATCTCACGATTGGTCTCCATAGGCTCTTTCCAAAAACTGTAGGTAATCTCAACCTTGGTGAAACACTCTAAGCTTATCAGATAGAACGAACTTTTTTGTTGCCCCATCATCTTAATCGTGCTAAAAAGCAAAAGGTCTACTATGGAATATCAAATATTCAACCTGAATGGATAGTCTTTTATAACCATAGATACATTTATAGATTAACACGTTCAAATTGTGTAGCAACCCAAAATACAGAATTTAAATAGCATGGCTATAACCGACAAACTATTTGGATAATATAGTGCCTGAATAGAATAATATATTTTAAGGAGTGGTTTTGAAAAAATGGAGGTTCTGCCACAATAGCGTCCTAAACGCTTAAAAAAGAGAAAGGGAATTTTGTTCCTCAAAGTTACCTTTGTGGTGCAACACAAAAAGCACTTTTCTCTGATGATAAATATAATTTTGTTTTTTCAAATAATCTCTAAATTAGATAGTTCAAAATTCAAGAAATTCCAAAGTTCTGCTTCTTATACCAAATACCTCTTCGGTTTTCGGCCCATCGCTAGTAGGGTCCCAAACTATTACCATCAACTTCAGGTTTTCTGATACCAAAAAGGCGAGATATCAAATGAAGAAAGAGCATAACTGCCGAAATGTGGGCCTATTTTAATATCGTTCAGTCAGACATCGGCCCTCCAATCGACCACACCAAAAAGTAATAAAATCGATTTTTCTTCTCAATAAGAAGGTATCATGAAGTTGGTTTCACGTCAAAGTTCCTTACTCCCCCCGACCTTTTTCATAACCCTGGATAGACTTGATTCTGCAGGAAAATCGACTAATAACTTGCCATCATGCTTTTGGAACATCATAACACTTAAGGCTATAGCCTCAAAGTCTGTTTAGATTTTCTCGCCTTCCCTTTACATTATGGGCGTTGGATATTCGGGTAAAGGCTTGTTGACGTCGATTTCGTTCGCCCATTGGCTCTTTATCTTATCTCAGGGTTTCTTATGGGTAGATGCCGATAAAAACGTCATCAGTAAGGTGTAAAATAGTATTCGTTTGTTTATTTTATCACCTATTTAAGGTTGTATGTTGGAAATTCTGTAATTCGTAAGGTCGTACAACCGTAAGGCACTAGCGTAATTTCCTCTCTTTTGATTCCTTCGCCATAATCGCCGTCCCAATAATACCCATCCCAAAAACCGGGGAAAACAGGTGCTCCGTTAACTTCTTTCCATTCAGGGACTTTTACTCCGGTCATACGCAATTCAATAGGCGCATTTTCCAAATTCCAGGGATAGCTACCGTCCCACTCGTTTTCAACGACCCTTACCGAGGAAGGAATGTTGTCCAATTCTGACTGGATTAATCCATAATTCCAATCCTCCGTCGCGAAGACCTCGGAAAATCCTCCATAAATATCGCCTCTGTCCTTTTTCTTTTCTTGATGGAGCACTTTTAGCGAATACACCAATGGCCCACGTTCTACCGCAGTCGAAAATTCATACCATTTAGAGGTCTTGATTTCCATAGGAAGGGTCAAGGTAATCTTATCACCGTTCTTCCATTCCCGATAAAGAATAGCAATTTGATCTTTGACTTCAGCATTGATGATTTCTTCATTTACCGTAATAATCGGATTGTTTGCCCATTCCGGAATTCTCAAATGAAAGGGGAAACTAGCACTTTTTTCCAGTTCAAATTTAAAATCAATCGTTTCTCGAAATGGAAATCCTGTGGTTTCCTCAATTCTTAAATCGACACTATCAGCCACTTTCATATTGACATTGGCCGGAGCATAAATCAAAGCCGCTACGCCCCTATCTGGAGTGGCATAGAACAAGTTTTGTACGTACTTGGGCCAAGACTGGTGCATGTTGGTGGTACAGCATGGGTAGCCTGAAAGGGTGCCAAATACAAAATCGGTACCCTTGTGGGAGTTGGTCTGAAAAGAGGTTTCCAACCGATCGCTTATCTCGATTTGATTAGCCGCCTGAAAATATTGCCGGGAAGTATAATCGTCGCTAGCTTGTGTAGGAAGCGCATTGTAGGTTATCTTTTCGAGTAAATCGGCAAATTCCATATCTCCCGTAATCATCAACATGCTCTCCAAGGAAAACATTTCCTCCGAAATCGCACAGAACTCCACGCCTTGTACCGGATTCCTCCCGTGCAAAGGTTCGTCACCACCATACATGCCTTGCGGTTGACCGTGATATTTTTTAATGTCCTTAAGTGCTTTTTTTACGGCAGTAATATACTTTTCGTCCGGGTCTTTTTGATAATAAATAATCGGGGCTTTCAGGCCTTGGGCAAAATTCACGGTATGTATTCCGCCGATTTTGGAAACTGTCAAATTATTGATTTCGATACTGTCAAAGGGGTAACGCTTTAATTCTGTGTAGTGCCATGGTGTAACCGGATCGTTGTAGTTCTCTTGATTGTTAAAAACCGTAGTCCATGGGAAGGTCTGCTCCTGTATGATTTCTCCCAAATCCAATAAGTAATCGTCTCCTGTAATATTGTAAAGCCAATAGACCACTTGTAGATTATCCGCGCCGCGCCGATTGGCCCATAGCGTAAGATAATCTAATGGTTTTTGGGGTAGTTCTTTTAGTTGATATTTAAAGTACTTGGTCAATGTTCTGATGACACGCTGGTCATCAGTAGCATTATAATATTGTTGCAATATCTTTAGCATGACCATTTTTGGCCACCAGTCCCTACGCTTGTCTTTTTGAATTCCGGGTTCAGGCTCTGGTTCGGAAGTAAAGGGTATTGGGCCGATATAACCATCTTCGGTCTGGTTGTTGATTGTCCATTCAATCCACTTTTGTGCTTTTGCCTTTAAATCTTCATCATCTAAAATATATGCTAAGGGAAGTAATCCGTCAATCCAATACGGGCCCCGTTCCCAACCGTCGCCGTCGCCTCCTAGCCAGCCATTTCTAGGGCCTACCACCGCGGGATATATGCTGTCCAGATTGCCCGTCATGCCTTTGGCCATCCGTTCCAACTGGTCTTTTAACCAACCCTCGGGCTTTATGCTTCCCAAAGGAAGCTCCAAATATGCATTGGGTTTTAAAGGTGCCCTGTTTTGAAGGAAAAGTCCCGTCGATCCTTCATTATTGGCAGTAGCATTTTTGACTTGGTTATTTTGACAGGAAAATAGTCCTGAAATCAAAATAATTAATAGAATATACTTTTTCATTTGACCCGATTTTACTGGTATTTTAAATGTATGATAAAGCAAGATAGATTCCAAGGAAACGATTGTACGCATTGGGTTTATGGTAAAATATTACGACATCTTACTAAGATAGTGCTAGAGACTATTAAAATTTTATTCTTCTTTGTTTTAATAAAGATTACCCGATCCCTGAAGTACCCTGACGTCGTTTCCGATACGCCGCCCGCTAATCACAAATAAAGGTTTGGTCGCGGCCGTAGCTCTATTTCTCTAATCAACATGCTATCTTACCACTGCTTCGCCGTTGCACCGCAATTACCAGAATTCTTTTCATGTGGTCTAGCAAGGTTAAATTACTTTCGGCCATAACTTTTTATTGAAGACTCTTTTTGGGGATACCAATGTTGGGGGTTATGCAAGACACCAACAATAAAAACAAGATAATTCAAATGGTAATCGTTGGCATCAGTACTTTGATTCTAAAAGTTGAATACCTGCATTGTTTAGACTGACCAATACCCACTTTTTCCCTTTGAGCCCCTTAATAATTTTTATATCTCTGGCCTCTCCGTCCAATACAAATCCAGATTTCACAAAAGGAACGTCTAACAAAAGTGAATCATTGGAAACCGTTAAAAAATCACCATATGAAGCATCTGACCGCCCCATGGAGGGCTGATTTCCATAAAAATTGCCTACTGCAAGCACATCCGTATTTCCATCTTTGTCAAAATCCTCTGAAACAAAACCGTTGATGGTCGAATACTGAACCGATTCTGGCAAAGACTTTAGAACATATTCTCCATTCACAGTTTTCAAATAGGACGACGCCAACGTCTGGACTTGCGAATGATAACTTTTGTTCAACTCTTTATTAGGGAACACCTCGGAAAAAGAGCTCTTGGCATACTTTTCATACGTGCGATACGTACGTTTAACATTGACAATCTGTTCGGCCAAAAGGTTCAAGTTTGCATAGGGCCATTGTTTTCCGTTTTTATAATAAGAAATTATAGGATCCGTACTTAGGTTCCCATCAAAGTCATATATGTACAAATCCATGGGTTCTTTGACTGAGGCCTGCATGTTTGTGTTCAATCCCAAATTTCCTAGTAATATCTCTGAATTGCCATCATTGTTAAAATCTGCCAGACTTATGGTATTCCACCAACCTGAAGTATTTTCCAGTTTTTTACGCTCTATATTTCCTTCCTTAAAACTGTATATGGTTACGGGCATCCATTCGCCAACGATAATTAGTTCTTTTTTCTTCTCTACCCAAACCGCATCAGTAACCATACCAATGCTACCGCGATTCTCTAAAAGAGAAATGGAAGCATCTGCAAACTTGCCTTCCCCTCTGTTCAGAAAAAATTTACTCGCCGCAGGAAGTCCGTATTTTGTCGGGTATGACCGATTGCCGATAAAGAGATCCAACAAACCGTCCGCATTGGCATCAAAGGCTACCACGCAAGAACCGTTGAACTCTGTATTCGGCAATTGGTTTTTCTTGGAATACGAAAAATTCCCATATCCATCGTTTATATAAAGTCGGTCTTGCAACGCTTCTCCCTTGAAAAACTCGCTCCCACCACTGACGACATATAAATCTTGGTCGCCATCGCCATCGGCATCGAAAAAGACGGCATCGGTATCTTCATAGACCCAATGTTCCTTAAAAATAGTAGGACTGTTTTTTTTGAAAAGCGTTTTTTGGTCTTTTTGTTGCAAGTAGATTTCCCCGAATTGCCCTTTGGCTCCACCGATATAAAAATCGTCAAGGCCGTCACCGTTCACATCTGCCACAGCGATTTTAGGACCTTCTGTTGAGAGTAAGCGCGGCATCATCTTTTCACGGTTAAAATCGGCGAAGGCATTTTCACGATGCTGAAAATCAATACCCGATATGGCAGTCACATCTTCAAAAATAGGAATATCATTTTTGATTAAATCAGAACGCCCATTATTAGCAAGGCTATAATCGACAGTTACTATGGTGTTTTTTACAAGATTCTTAACAGTCTGTGTCTTACCATCAGACCAGACAACCTGTACGGAATCAATCTTTTCGCTATCTCCCAAGCCGAAATGTAGAATCCCAGAATTTCTGCTCGACAGCCATCCTGAGGTAAGTTTGTTTTCTTGTAACTGTAATTTCCCATTGACAAAAACCAAGACCCTCGCTCCTATTCCATTTTTATTTCCTTTAGACCCCAGCAATTGAATGTTTAGATAGTTAGCTTCTCCCAACTCCGTTGTATTATTTCTATATACCGAAGCGCGTTCGTTGAGATTATTGATCACAATATCCAAATCGCCGTCATTATCCAAGTCTAAAAGCAAAGCCCCATTTGAAAATCCATTTTTGTTCAGACCCCATGCTTCTGATGTATTTTCAAAACTACCGTCAACATTTCTAAAAATGTAATTCGTGGCAGATCCTTCTGGCATTTTCGCGAGCCATTCAATAACAGAAAGACTATCCATTTCGATTTCATTAGCGGTATAGTTCGTGAAATCGAGATCATTGGGCCGTCGCGGAATACCATTGGTAATGAACAAATCTTTAAAACCATTGTTGTCAAGGTCGGCAAAGGAGGCACTCCAACTCCAATCCGTGGTCGCCAAACCTTTTAATTGTCCTATTTCGCTAAAGGCCATTTTAGTAGTATCTAAAATCGGGCCCCGGTTTCGCTGCAGCATATTCCTAGAATATTGGTAATGATACCCAAAATTCAATTTATAATTATAAACGTCGTAGGAGTCTACGCCTGCAGAACGTTTTAAGATTACTTCATCCTCAGGCTTCATGTCTAGCGTAAAAATATCTAACCATCCATCATTGTCATAATCGGCAATATCAACACCCATGGTAAACGTGCTGTTATGTTTTGTAGATACGGAAATAGCTTCCTCAAAAGTGCCATCGCCTTTGTTATAGTAGAGATAATCGTTTTCATGGAAATCGTTGCCCACATAAATATCAGGGTAGGTATCGTTGTTTATGTCCGCAATATTTACCGAAAGTCCGTAACCCATGGGGCCACTGTAAATACCGGATGCTTCAGTAGCATCTCTAAAATACCCATTGTCATTGATGAAAAAGAGATCACCAGAAAGTGAATCTTTTGTATTACGGATTTCTGACTTTTGGTAAGAATCTGGGGTATGCACCGCATGGTTGAGTAGGAACAGATCTAAATCACCATCTTGATCGGCATCAAAAAATGCCGGTTGTTGAGAGTAGGTAGCAATATCCAAACCGTATTTCACAGCCTTCTCAGAAAAGGTCAAATCTTTATTATTAATGTAAAGTCGATTTTTTCCAGTAAACTGCATAAACCCGTTGACTTCACAAACATAAATATCTAACCAGCCATCGGCATTTACATCGACCATGGTCGCGGCTGTTGTCCATTTATGGTTTCCGGCTTCTCCACCAAGTTGAGCGCTCTCCGTAATATCCTTGAACTCCAAATCACCTTGATTCAGGAATAATTTATCCACTCCTTGATTGGAAGTGAAATAGAGGTCGGGAAGGCCATCGTTATTGATATCGCCAGATGCGATTCCGCCACCGTTATAGAAATAGAGATAATCAAGGATGTTAAAATCTTCCGTTTCTTGGGGGGTATTGGCAAAATCTATATTCGTTTTATGAGAACTTAACTCCGTAAATCTTTTTTCAGGTTTCGACTCACAGGAAACGATTATTACAATCACTACCACAACCAAAAATATCTGCCAGAAATTATAAACGCTATTCATCATAAATCATTTTCTTTTGAGAAGCTAGCTTAAAAAACTGAGGTGAATCATTGTTGCGGGCAACGACCAGAATTTCTTCCTCTTTTATTTTCAATATCTCAAGATCCCGTATTTCCCCTTCAAACACGATACCCGATTTTTGCATCGGCAAGGCTTTAAAACCTCCATCGCCGTTTCCTTTTAAAAAAACACCGTAACCGGCATCGTATCTTCCTACTTCCGGTTTTACATTATACAAGTTACCTCCAGTGATTAAATCGGTAACGCCATCGCCATCAAAGTCTTTGGCTAATATCGCATAGATAGGGGAAAATTGCGCCTCTTTGGGCAAAGGAACCAAGGTGTAACCTTTAGTGCCATTGCTTAATATAACCACACTTCGTAATTGTGTCACTTCATGGATAATGGATTGTTGCAATTGCTCTTCGGAGAATAGGTTGTTCATTGTTTTATTCTTGTAATCTGCGTATTTCAAGAGGCTTTTTTTCAGATGGGGCAACTGGGCAAGTAAATCATGACGCAATACCATGGGGTATTGCTTTTCGCCATTATACTGACAAATAAGTTGTTCAACCGATCCATTACCATCAAAATCATTAATATAACAAGTCAAGGGTTTTTCTAATGAAGCCCTGAACCTTGAATTAAGGCCATGATTGCCCAGTATAAAATCTGGAAATCCATCGTTATTCAAATCGGAAGCGACGATGGTATTCCACCAACCAGAAGTGTTTGACAAACCAACCGTTTCGCTAATCTCAGTAAACTGCCCATTGTTATTTTCAAATAACCGAATGCCCATCCATTCGCCAATGACCATTAGATCATCATCGCCATCATTGTCCCTGTCTACCCATAGTGCATCTGTAACCATGCCCATCTCCAAGAATCCTTTGGCATGCAGCTGGGTAACATTCTTGAATCGGCCTGTGCCGTCATTCTGTAATAAAAAACTGCTTTGTGGAACTCCGTAATTGTTGTTTTTCATTCTGGTTCCCACAAAAAGATCTAAATCGCCATCGCCATCAAAATCAGAGGACTTTACCGTCGAAGTATGTTGCGGTGTTGTCACAGGGAGGGATTGATTGGAGTTTCTGAAATTTCCCTTTCCATCATTTAAGTACAAACGGTCAATGAGGGCGAATGCTGAATTGCCAAATTCGCTACTGCCACTCGCGACATAAAGGTCTTGGTCGCCATCGCCATCCGCATCAAAAAAAAGGTTTTGAACATCTTCCGTTTCCTTGTTTTGCTCAAATACCTCTTGGTTGGATTCAACAATAGATTTCTTGTTTCCTATAAAAAGACTACCTGGTTTATCTTTTGCTCCACCTATGAAAAGGTCATCTTGCCCATCTGCATTAACATCGGCGATGGAAATCTTTGGACCTTGTGTAGAATTCATATGATAAATCAGGCGTTCTTGATTAAAATCTACAAAATGAGTTTCTTGATGTTTGAAGATAAAAGGAGGCGAAGTCATCTCTTCAAATAACGCTTTTGTTAATCTACTTTCTCGCTTCTTCTTTTGAATTGCGCTCGACTCTTTTAGAATTAAAGTTTGGTTTACACCCACATTTGTCATTATCGTTTCTTTGCCATAAGGCCATTCAACAATCAAGGTATCGACTTTAGAAAATTTTCCTAAACCAAAATTAATCCGCGGATCTATGGAAGACTGAAAGCCACGGTTCAAATATTGTTCTTGATACAAAAGCTTTTCACCTACTTTTAAAGTTATTTTGGCGCCTATTGCGTTTGTATTTTCTTTATCGCCAACAAGCTGAACTTTTAGAAAATTATTATTGGTATTCATTTGATCGGAATGGTTCTCATAGACGAATAAAGGTTGGTTGACATTGTTCACGATAATATCCAAATCTCCATCGTTATCCAAATCTCCATAAGCTGCTCCGCTAGAACTTGCGGGGGTTTGTAAGCCCCAATCAGAAGTAACATTGGTAAAGTCGAGATTTCCCCGACCCGAATAGGCATAATTTGAAAGCAATTTGGTAGGAATCAATTCAATAAGTTTCTTGTAGTCGACCCCATCTTCTTTGATGACCATTCGTGCGACTTCTTCATTGGCGATATATTGAATATAATCTTGATCCAAAATATCTTGATACATACCGTTGGTAATATAGATATCTTTCTCGCCGTTATTATCAAGGTCAGTTACAAGAACACTCCAACTCCAATCTGTGGCCTCAACATTCGCCAATCTTCCAACTTCGCTAAACTTTATTCCTTTCTCGCCCACGTTACCGTGATTTAATTGCAAGGTATTTCTGGTAAACTGATGGTAATAATCATTTTTAAGGTTGTGTTGATATTTGTCCCAATTCTCGAACGTCATGGTAGTTTTAAAGCGCTCATTGGTTTCTGGAAGCATATCGTTCACAAAAATCTCGGGATATCCATCCCCAGTTAGATCGGCCACATCAACGCCCATCGAAGTCAAACTAGTAGCCTTGACCATATCCTCCAATTCTTCTCGAAAGGTGCCATCGCCGTTGTTCATATAGATGTAATCGCGCTCAAAAAAATCGTTTGAAATATAAAGGTCTGGCCAACCGTCCCTGTCTAAATCGGAGACTGCTACGCCCAACCCAAAACCGATAGCACTACCGTAGATGCCAGCCTCATGGCTTACATCTATAAATGTACCTTCATCGTTTCGAAATAGTTTATCCCCATTTTCCGGATCGCGTATAAGACGTTCGTTCTCCTGAAGATTAAAACTTGTAATGGACCGATAGGAGTTGTTCAAAAGATACATATCCAAATCGCCATCCTTGTCATAATCAAAAAAAGCAGCATGGGTAGAAGATCCCTGATTGTCGAGACCCATTATAGTTGCGTTATCGATAAAGGTACCATCGCCATTGTTTATGAAAAATTCATTCTGTTTGTTGTCTCCAGCATCACCTCCTGAATTGCAGACATAGATATCCAACCAACCGTCGGCATTGATATCTACCATGGAAACACCTGTTGACCAAGCCCCTTTGCCAGTAACACCGGCCTTTTCGGTAACATCCTCAAAAATAAAATCACCCTTGTTGATGTACAGTTTGTTCGGTTCCATATTGGCGGTCAAATAGATATCTAACAATCCGTCGTTGTTGACATCTCCGAGGCCAACACCCGCCCCGTTATAAAAATTGCGATACCGATATATATTGAATTCGTCGGTCGAGGTCAGCTTATTTTCAAATTGTATGTTGGTTTTTACAGCTGAATGTAACGTAAAAAGTGTTTTCTGATACGTTTTGTCATTTTTTGAACAGGATAAAAAAAAGGAAATAAATAGTACGGCAATATGTGAAAATATCTTTTTCATTCTTTTTGTGTCGTATTCAGGTTCTCAAAAACTACTTCCACCCTTTGATCGTCAAAAGAGCGATACAATACGATTTTTCTATTTCCATCGACTTTGGCGTAGGCATATGGCCAATGTCTCTTAGGATGCGCTATTTTTATAAAATCTCGACCTCCGTACCATTCCTCCATTTTTTCTTTTAGCTCTTCTTGGAGTTTTGATGCAGGATACTCTTTGGTAAACGGGGACCATTGCCGAAACATCATATAACCATTGATTTTTTGAATGCTCGGAAAGGAAGTGTCGGGAAAAAAAACAAAATCAACTGGGACACTGAAATCCTCGTCATAGCGTATGATTACTTGAGCGCTCATATTGTTCTGAAAAAAAATTCCCTCTTGGTTCATATCAAAACTATGGTCATAAAAATCCTGCATGGTCATTCCAAAGTAAAGTCCGTAGAACAGACTGTCAACCTTGATATTTCTAGCCATTTCTTCGGTCACCACTTCATCAAGCGTTTGCTTTTCGTTACAAGATTGGGTCAATATGAACAGGCCAAAACCTAAAATCAAAAAGAATAGGTTAGTTATTTTTCTTGAAAACTTTGATTTCATCATTATTTCTGGAAACTAAGATTAATTCGTTATTCTTTGAGATGGGAATGGATTTTATATCCCGAATCTCGCCTTCTACATAAAACCCCGATTCAGATGGGGGTAAGCTTTTAAAGGTTTTGTCTGCCATGATTTTAATTACCAAACCATTGGAGCCCGCATAAATACCGGTTTGCGGCTTGGCTGTAAATAGATTGCCACCCAGCAATATTTCTATTTGGCCATCTTGATCCAAATCTATGGGCAAAATCGAATAGATGGCCGACAATTGTGCCATTAAGGGCAATTCTACACCTTTAAAGCTGCTTTTATTGTTCCAAAAGACCATAGAGGCTGTTTGATTTACGGTAAGTTTGAGTGCATTCTTCAACTGATCGGGAGTAAATATATCCTTTATCTCCTGATCAGCATAATCGGAATGTTTGAGATATTTCTTCAATAGATATGGCATTTGAGCTGTCATTTCTTTTTTAGTGGCTATCGGGTACAATTTGTCCTCCTCATACACTCCCAGTATATGATCTATTTGACCGTTAGCATCAAAGTCGTTGACATATAAGGTCAGGGGCCTTTCGACCGATGCCTTTAAAAAAGTATTCTTTCCAAGATTTCCCACGATTACCTCTTGGTATCCGTCATTGTCCAAATCGGCTACCTCAACTGTATTCCATAATCCGTTTGTTTTGGAAAATCCTTTTTCATCTGTTTTTTCGATAAAATATCCCCCTTCGTTTTCAAAAAGACGAACCGGCATCCATTCGCCAACCACGACCAAATCTTGGTCGTTGTCGTTGTCATAATCGAACCAAACCGCATCGGTAACCATGCCCATTTCTTCGAACGATTTGGCGTGTGATTTAGTGCAATCGGAAAAATTTCCGGCTCCGTCATTTAGTAACAAAAAACTTGGTGCCGGTATGCCGTATGCCAAGGGTTGTGTGCGAGAGCCCACAAACAAATCCATATCTCCGTCATTGTCGATATCCGCTGAGATGATTACAGAGGTGTCGTGAAGTTTTCCATTAGGGATTACTTGATTCGATTTTTTAAAATTACCCTTACCATCATTAAGGTACAACCGATTCGCCAAGGCAAAGGAACTAGAAGAATATTGGTAGCCCCCACTTGCAACCAGTAAATCCACATCCCCGTCATTATCTACATCGACAAAACAAGCTCCGGTATCCTCAGCTTGTTTATCCTTATCAAATATCCAGCTTTGGTTTGAAGTGAATTTCTGATTTTTTGAGGCCACACTCAATATCCCTGAATTGCCAGAAGCATTGCCAATAAATATGTCTATGGTATTATTACCGTCAACATCCGCTAAAGCAATTTTAGGCCCCTCAGAGGAGATTGAATTATAGCGTAGTTTGTCTCGATTAAAATCCAAATTTCTATTCTCCTGATGTGTGAATTTAAAGTCAAAATTATTAGTAACGTCCTTTAGCATAGGTTTTTTGTTATAACCTCTTAAAGTTTTAGAAGTCTGTTCTAAAAGCTTGACTTTTGATTTATCGATATTCAAAAATTGGTTGGCCACTATATCATATAATTTTGTGTATTTTCCATCTGGCCAATTGATTTCTAGCGAATCCACATATTCAAAATTTCCTAGCCCGAAATTCAATCGATTATCCATTGTAGACATTGTGCCACGGACAGGGATTAGTTCTTGATACTGAAGTTGACCATCTACATAGATTGTGACCTGACTTCCAATGGCATCTTTATTGCTACTATCCCCCATCAACTTTAAATTCAAGAAATTATGGGTTTGATTGATGTTATTTCTGTATAAGAAGGGAGGGGCGTTTAAATTGTTAACTACAAGGTCTAAATCACCATCATTGTCAAGGTCGCCAAAAGCGGCGCCAGTGGAAAATGAGGGTGTGCTTAGACCCCATTCGCTGGCGACGTTCTCAAAATCAATACCATTTTCACTTTTGTATAGATAATTGGAAACTGTAGATGAAGGCATTCTATCAACCAGTTCCTTAATTACAGCTCCCTTTTCTTGGTACATTCTACGTAACTGATCAGCGTTATTATAAAAATCAATATAATCTTGATCTAAGAGATCCTTTACAATGCCATTGGTTACATAAATTTCCTTTTTCATATCATTATCCAAATCGAGCATGTGAACACCCCAGCTCCATTCCGTAGCGGCCGTTCCGGTTAAGCGAGAAATTTCGTTAAACGTCGCCATGCTACTCGAGGGCATCAAGCCTTGGTTAAGCTGCAGGGTATTTCTTGGAAATTGCCGATGGTATCCATTTCGTAATCTTAATGCATAGGTATCCCAACTGTCAAAAAGCACCTTGGTGTTGATTCTCTCATTACCGTTTGGAAGCATTTCGGTCACAAAAACTTCTGGCCAACCATCATTCGTGAGATCAGCAATATCGACACCCATTGCTCCTTTACTTATTTCGTTCATTGAACTTTCCAACGCCTCTTTGAATGTGCCATCTTTGTTATTGTAATAGAGATAGTCTTTTTCAAAAAAATCATTTGCGACATAAATATCGAGCCAGCCATCGCGATTAAGATCCCCAACCGCAGAGCCTAAGCCAAAACCTATGGCACTCCCATAAATACCTGCTTCTTGGGTAATATCTTCAAAGCTATCACCGTTATTCCTATACAGTTTATTTCCCCCACCTGTATCATAGATTTCGCGAAGCCCCTTTCTTGCGTCTAAAACGACTTCGGAAGGATTAATGGAGTTATTTAGTAGATACATGTCTAGGTCACCGTCGCGGTCGTAATCAAAAAATGTAGCGTTAACTGAGAATCCTAAATCGTCGATGCCCCATTCCTCTGCCCTTTCTTCAAATAATGGATTTCCATCTGCATCAAGTATTCCCGTATGAATAAAGAGTTCGTTCTTTCTATTTTCGCTATCTAACCTTCCACTTTTACATACATAAATATCCATCCACCCATCGGCATTTATATCGACAATACTTACACCAGTACTCCATGAACCCTGACTCGCGACCTTGGCAACTTCCGTAATATCGCTAAATTCCCAATTCCCCAAGTTCAGGTATAGCTTGTTGTCAACCTGATTGCCACAAAAGAAAATATCTTGTAAACCATCGTTGTTGAAATCGGCTATGCCGATGCCTGCTCCGTTATAAAAACTTTTGTAAAGATATATATTGAAATCCTCGCTATACACCAATTGATTGTCAAAGGAAATGCCTGTCTTGGAAGCTTCAATAAGTTCAAATATAGGTTTGTCGGTTATTAAAGGCGCTTCCTTCTTACAGGATACCATTGGAATGACAAAGACCATAAAAAGGACGAACCGCATACCTATGAAATTAAAATCATTTCAAAAAAAAGAAGAGAGAACACGCCTCTCTTCTTGCTTAAAACTAACTCAAAAAAAACTAACTCAAAGAAATACTAACACTAATAATCATTAATACCCTGGATTCTGTGATAGGTTCACATTCGATTGTAATTGTTCCTGAGGTATTGGATAAAATCTCTTATACGTTTCACTGGGGTTGGCTTCTTTCATCAACCACGCATCTTCCCAATGGCCAAAACGAATAGTAATGGGTCTAGCATGGTTTTCCATGGCCAATTCTTTTTTAAGCTCCCAATACAAATCATTCTCGGTAAGGGTGGCAAGTGGGTCCAAACCTGCTCTTTCTCTAACTTGATTTACCAGATTCAATGCCTCGGCACTACCACTATCTTGTCGTAAAAGCCCTTCCGCCCTTGTCAACAACACATGTGAAAAACGGTAAATCGCAAAATCATTGGAATAATTGCGTTGCCCTGAATTCAATTCGATTTCATATTTACCATATCGGGCACCTTCTTTATAATAAGCGAGATTAGTTCCTGTTGACAAATTAATTTCTGGGGTTATAAATACGTTACAGTCAATTGGCTTCTCTGCTAACATTAAAACAGGAGCTGAATCAAAATCCTCAGAACAATCTATTAATTTAAATTCAGTTGCTGGATTGGAATAGAAAAATCCATCACTATCGCTCCAAGTAGGACCTCCTTCAATAGTATACTGCTGCCCCACAATAAACATACCCCTACGCTTATCATTTTCCTCAAAGGCTTTGTAAAAATCTTCTTGTATACTAAACCCGCCCCAAGGCATCCCAGCAAGGCCAAAGGTAGGCCTTGCCGATTGATTCAATGCACCCGACCAAATATTGAGCCCCTGTGCCGTATTTTTATCAAAAGGAATTATAAAAATATTCTCATTTGAGCTTTCATTATCTACTCTGAAATTTTTAAAATAACCAGCTTCCAAAGAATAAACGCCACTATTGATGACTGCATTTGCGGCATCAGCAGCTTCTTGATAATGTGCACCAGCACCAAAACGTTCTGCGTTGATATACAAATCAGCCAACACTGTATAAGCTACCCATTTATTTACTTTGCCATAGGTCTCAATATTCTTATCATCTCTCAAATTTGGAATACTTTCGAGTAATTCTGTTTCAATAAAATTAAAAACCTCGGATGCCGAAGCTTGTTGTGGTGCTGAATCTGCTTCCGCAAAACGCGACTCTAAAGGCACATTGCCAAAAAGATCTAATAGTTTAAAATAATAAAACGCCCTTAGTGCACGTAACTCGGAATTAATAGGGGCGTCGACACCTACATTTTGGGTGAAAATCTCGATCAAGCGATTGCAGGAAGCAACACCGCCAAAATACCGGTTCCATTCTCCATTTACAAAATCGCGCTCGTTAAAATTATGTTGCATTAACCTTGGCCATAGCCCACCATCGTTCCAACCGCCGTTGCTCCTGATGGGACAGGTAGATTGATCCGTGGTAATATCTTGTTCCTCAAAACTACCCCAATAACCATATAAGGGAGTATAGGCAGAAGCCGCTGCCGCTGCAAGTTGCACGTCATTCTGATAGAAACTATCAGGGGAAATTTCGGAAAATACTTCAGCTTCAATATCACTGCACGATTGATTAAAAAAAGCGGAAAGTATTGCAAAAAATAATATTCGTCTGTTCATCGTATCTGTTTTTTTATTATCATTTTCAATTTAAAATGTGATGTTAACCCCTAAGGAGAAAGACCTGGTTGGAAAATAGTCTTCTAACCTATCATAGCCTGGCGCCAAAATACCAGATCTCCCTACAAAACGGGGTTCAGGATCTGCACCAGAATATTTGGTAATAGTCAATAAATTGTTACCTGACGCATAGATTCGAAGCTTTGAAATCGCTCCAAGCTGTTTAACATCTAGATTATATCCCAAGGTAAGGTTGTCTAATCTCAAGAAAGAAGCATCCTCAACATACTCTGTATGCCAAGCACTATCGTCCGCACCATCAGGATTGAAAAAATCTCCTATGATATGTCGATGTTGGTTAGCCCTAAAAGAGTGACCCAACATGGCGTTTGGCAGGTTCGCCAAACTATGTCCGAAAATACCACGGAATAAAAAATTAAGGTCGAACTTTTTATAAGTGAATGTATTGGTAAAACTCAAACTAAAATCAGGTAAGCCGTTACCTGCAACTACAAAATCATCAGCTGATGCTTCTGATGCCAGTATCTCAGTACCATCAGCTGCAAATACTAAGGCCCGGTTATCTTCATTAAAACGTGAAAATTGCGGAGCCAGAATATTTCCTATAGGATCACCTTCCTTCACCCTTGTGGACAACAGATTGTTCAAACCTGGGACACCAAGATTTTCTATTAGTATTTCAGAACTGGCCAAATTATTAAACTTCACTAATTTGGTTTCGTTTGTGTCAAATATTAAGCCAAAATCCCAAGTAAAATCTTGTTTATCCAACAGGGCAATCGTAACCTGAGCTTCATACCCTTTGGTTTCCAGTTCTCCTAAATTCACTAAAGCTCGAGGAAAAAGGTTCGGCGGACTTGGAACATCTATTTCGTTTAACAAATCGATAGTAGACCTATTGTAATAATCAAAAGAGCCGTATACCTTATTTTCAAATATAGAAAAATCCAACCCTACATTAAACTCTCCTTTTTCTTCCCATTTCAAATCTGGATTGGGATTGGAAGTAGGCTCGACTGCAGGAATAAACTCCCCGTTCACATAGCCTAAATTATTTGGATCTGCACCAAGTGTCTCCAAAAACGCATAGCGTTGTACTGGAGTGTTGCCTGTTACACCATAACCCACCCGAAGCTTCAATATTTCTACATTGTTGAAATCAAAAATATTATCTAAATTCACACTCCCACTCAAGGCCCAAAAATTACCCCACCTGTTATTCGCTCCAAATCGAGAAGAGGCCTCTCTTCGAAAACTGGTAGCTAGGTTATAGGTTTCCTTATAACTGAAATTGGCTCGCCCAAAATATGAAGTCAATAAACTCTCTGTTTTGTTGGAACCAACACTAGCTACGGCACCTCCAGGATTAGACAGCCCCAAGCCAAGACCTATATTGTTAAATAATACATCGTCAGTTATAAAATTAGTATTGGATAACCAGAATTCCTCATATAATTGCTCTTGATAACCATACCCGCCTAAAATGCTGTAACTTAAATCTCCTACGGAATTACTATATTTCGAAGTAAATTCAAATAGTTGATCACTTTCATTTGACGTAAAGCGTTCGGCACGCCCACCTACTTGTTCACCAACCCCTAAACCTCTTCCTGCACCAGTAATAGACCCTGAATCACTATAAAAACCTTCCAACCTACTATTCACCTGATACGAATAATTTGCCGATATAGTTAAATTTTTTACTAACTCATAATCGGCCTTGAAATTCGCCAATATTCGTTTGTCTTTACGCTCCCTTGTATTTAATTCTATCATGGCCACTGGATTGAATATCCCTTGGAGTTGAGACTCGAAAAAGCCGCCAAAACGATTGGGGTCACGTCCTAACTCAGCCTCAGTCCTGTTCTCAAAAACTGGCCCGGTGGGATTCCAAAGCAAAGCTTGCCTCAAGACACCTTCATTTTCCAAGTTGGCATTAGTCCTCGAAAAAGACATAATAGCGGTCAAAGTCAACCGATCATCAAAAAGCTTTTGAGAAATATTAAGTCTTGTATTCAAAGTGGTGATATCTTGGTTTTTAATAACACCCTCGACGTCTCTCAAATTAATGGAAGCTCTATAGGAAGTACCACCTAAATTATTAGAAAAGGCTACATTATAAACATTAGTCACTGCCGTTCTTGTAACTTCATCTATCCAATCTGTGTCAGAACCAAAATCCACACTATTTTCGGCAGCCCTAAAATCAGCTACACTAATTCTGCCAGGAAGGTTGGAAATATCCTCAAATACAGTATAGATTCCTACATCTAATTGCGCTTTTTGTTGCGTACTTCCCGACTTAGTTGTAATTATGATTACCCCAGAACTACCTCTAGTGCCATAAATAGCACCCGCGGAAGCGTCTTTCAGTACGTCTATTGAAGCAATATCGTTTGGATCAACGTTGCTTAAACTTCCTCCTATCATACCATCTATAACAATTAAGGGTTCAGTATTTGCCCCAAATGTGGCAAGCCCCCTTAAACGAATGGTAGACCGCGAAGTAGGGCTGCCACCTTGTTTTGAAACAGTCAGCCCAGCTACCTTGCCAGCCAACAACTGTTCAGGGCTATTCAAGTTCCCTTTATTAAAACTTCCCTCCTTTACGCTGACAATGGCACTCGTCACCTCCTTTTGTTTTAACGTACCATAACCTACTACAACCACCTCATCCAACTGGGCTATATTTTCTTGAAGCGCTACATTAATGATACTTTGATTATCTACAGGAATCTCTTTTGATAGAGATCCTAAATAAGAAAATACTAGCACATCATCAGAAGATGCTTTAATGCTATAATTACCATCAAAATCGGTAGCAGTACCTACCGTAGTGCCTTGAATTACCACACTTGCCCCCGGTATGGGCTGACCATGATTATCACTTACTACACCTGTAACTGAACTTTCTTGTCCGGAAGCCACTTGTAATCCCAAAAATAACAGTGCTACCAGAAATGTGACTTTCTTTATCGACAGATAAAAATTTGTTAAGAAATTCTCCATAAATTTTGAATATTAGTTAAGTTGATTTTGTAATGTACCTGCATTGTACAATGGTGAATATAGTACTCTACACTATCCAAACAAAAAAGTGGTTTCATTCCGATAAAATAGTGTAATGATAAAATAATATAGTCTTATAAGATGTTATAATGCCTTTCTTAATTCTCAATAAGAACCTTCTCTTTTCAGGTTTAAAACACTGCAAGAAAAAATTGATTACAGCAAAGCTCTTAACTAGCAAACGGTAATGAATTGTTCGATTCTCTTATGTACATGGAAGGTGTTATGCCCTTATATTTCTTGAACTTTCTATTGAAATTTGTAATCGATTTAAACCCTGATTCCACCGATGCCTTAGCTACCGACAAATCTTTGTTCCCTCTTAATAATTGACAGGCATATTCTATTCTCATCTCGATTAAGAAAGAAAAAAAGGTTTTACTGGTGCGTTCCTTAAAAAACCTACAGAATGCATTTGGGGTCATACACGCGACTTCGGATACTTCTTCTAGCGTTATCTTCTTTTTGAAATTTTTCATTACGTAATCAAGAACAATGCGCATTCTATTTCCCTCACCGTTGGTAATACTTCGAGGGACATTAAAACCTGTCAATATTTTTTTGTCATATCTGCATAACTTTTCAATTAGTTCAAGAAAAATCAAGAACCTTTTTAACTTATCCGCTGCAGGAAGCTTTCTCATTATTTGTTCCACATCAGCATTATAATACGATAACCTAAAACCTGCCTGTGTTAAAGAGAAGAAAGACTTGATGCTTTCTAATTGCTCGATTTCAAAAAAATCAGTACCAAAAGTCTGAGTCGTAAAGAATATTGATATTTTGTGGGAGTTGTCGCAACCGTTATAACACTTGAAGACATGAGGCGTGTTGCTGCCAATTACAAAAAGATCTCCTGCTCCGTAAGAATGTGTACAATCCCAGACAACAAGATTACCCGTACCACTAACGATATAGGTTATCTGAATTTCCTTATGTACATGCAGCTTATCATAAAAAGAATCTCCGCAATCTTCGCTCACGACAAGATTCTCGTTTATTGGTTTCGGAATTTCAAAAGGATAAACTTTCATTGTGTTACGATTAGGGTACTGGTCTCTTAAAAGCATACTTTTCAAAGCATTGAAACCTTTTATATAATTATGGCTATAGAAATAAAATCTAACAAATATTTACTCTACAAAAATCCTATTTCTAAAATCATGCAACATAGGCTTTAATATATGAGATATTGAAACCTTATCAAGTCAATCCAATATATTTCATGTACAAGATTAACATATTATTAAGAATATAATCCGTAGTTTAGTCTAAAATACTAGGATTTTTGTCTAAAAATAATCAATATGCCCACTTCACTTTTAAATATTCCTCAATAGTACTTATTCCATTTATTTTGTATCTAACATGATAGCGATGTCTCGAGCTTGTATAAAATCTGTTATTTCTATTCTTCTACTGAATTGTTCAGTTTTTGTTTTCCCACAGCAGCGCGAGATTTTTAAGATAACACATGAACAAGGTCTGTCACATAGCAGCGTATATGATATTGAACAAGACGAAGAGAGATATATTTGGATTGCAACGGGCGAAGGGCTTGATAGATACAACAGCTATGAAATAACAACCTATCATAACAGGGAAATCGGAGATGGCTTTACACAAATTACTTCGTTGTTGCCTAGTAAAACCGTCCTTTATATCGGGACGAATCGTGGGTTATATAGTTACGACTATAATCGTGATAGGTTTAAAATCATCGATGGTACAGATTATTCACTAGGCTTAATTCACTATCTATTTCGGTCTTCTGATGGCCTAAACTTTATATGTAGTAAAAATGGGCTTTTTGCCATCGACGAAAAAGCCAATATTCAAAGCCTTATTGGAAATAAGAATGTTAGGGCCATTTGTGATTATAAGGCCAATGTCTATTTTTTAGCCTTGGACGACAAGATACTTCTTATAAATCAACTCGGGGAAACCATTAAGGAATACGATTATCCAAATAGAGCAAACTCCCCTAGCCTAAGTGGCTACTATGTAAGACCCACATTATATAAGGATAATCAGGGTACGGTTTGGTTGGGCACACTCAAAGGTCTCTTCAAATACGATACCATGGATGATGATTTTAAGCATACTCCATTTACCGAGCAATCTAATCAGTTGGAAGCTAACGTGGTAAGAGCTATAGCCGAAGATGAAAACAACAATCTGTGGATAGGAACAGAGCATGGAGTTTTTGTTTACGACAAGAAGGGGCAAAAGAGCCTGCACTATGACCAATCGTTTTATAATACGCCCTACAGTCTTTCCGACAAGGCTATACATAGCTTATTTAAAAGCAAGGAAAACATCATGTGGATCGGTACTTATTTCGGTGGTCTCAACTATTCTAAACCTGTAAAAAACGGGTTTCATAAGATGTTGCCAAATGAATTTACCAAATCTTTAAGTGGAAAGGCCATCAGTGAAATGATACAGTTAAGCAATGGTGATTTGTGGATTCCCACTGAAGATGGCGGAATAACGATTTACCAAAAGAATACAAATACCTATAGTTACCTAAAGCATCAAAGCGATGATAATCGCTCGATTAGCAGCAATAATGTTCATACCCTTTTGGAAGATAGCAAGGGATATATTTGGATTGGAACCTTTTTAGGTGGCCTAAATAGGTATGATCCAGCAACCAGGACTATTTCGGTTTATAAAAATCAAACTGAAAACCCTAAATCAATATCCAATGATCATGTTTATTCTCTTTTACAAATTGAAGAGGATAAGCTATTGGTAGGAACCCAATTCGGACTAAATATATATGATTACAAGACCAATTCTTTTTCTATCTATAGATCCGAAGTTTTTAAGAACAAATTCGTTTATGACCTGCTAAAAGATAGAAATGGTGATTTGTGGGTCTGCACTTCAACATCAGGAATCTACAGAGTTAAAAACCAGTTGGGACAAGTGTTGAATTATACCACTGATTTTCCGATAAATGGCCCCCTTTCTGATAATGAAATTATTGGCGCCTATGAAGATGAGAAAGGCCAACTTTGGTTTTGTTCGTATAGCGGCGGGTTGATTAAATGGAATGTCTCATCCCAGTCCTTTAGTATTCTTGGAAAAGAAGAAGGCTTATCAAACAATACAGTTTACGGAATCTTGGAAGCCTCGAACAAAGGCTATTATATTTCTACAAATTCAGGATTAAATTTTTACGACCCTAAAAATTCGTCATTTGAACATTATTATATATCCGACGGTCTGTCTTCGAACCAGTTCAACTTTAAATCATTTCTAAAAGACGAGGATGGCTGGATGTATTTTGGGTCGGTCAACGGGTTGACCTATTTTCATCCAGACAGCCTAAGTACCCCAAGCGAATCATCCAATATACATTTTACAGGACTGAAACTTTTCAATAAGGACGTCGAAATAGGCGACAAATCACCATTAAAAACAAATATTGACAAGGTAGATACCTTAACACTTAAACATAATGAAAATGCCCTCACGCTTGAATTTGCAAATACGGACTATTTCTCAGAGGGCGATAATTCATATTCATATTACCTTGAGGGGTTTGAAAACGATTGGGTCAATGTAGGCAATAAGCGCACGGCCACTTATACTAATTTGCAACCTGGTGAATATACATTTCATCTTCGAAGTTCTAGTAATGCGAACACCACTGGAGGAAGTTTTTTCGAAAAAACTCTATTTATAAAAATACTTTCGCCTTTTTGGAAGACAAACTTGGCTTTTGCCGTTTACGCTTTGCTACTTCTTTTTGGTTTTTATTGCTATTATCGATTTTTAAAGTTTATCCAAGAAAAGAATCTGGCTGTTCAGTTGGAGCGGATTGAAAATGAAAAAATAAAGGAAATCAATCAACACAAACTTAACTTCTTTACATTTATTTCGCATGAATTCAAAACCCCCTTGACTCTGATAATCGCTGCAATCGAAGAATTATCATTAAAGCCCTCATTTACTGGAGGTCATAGTAGTCTTCTTTCCGTCAAGCAAAGTGCCCGAAAATTGCACCATTTAGTACAACAACTCATTAAGTTCCGAAAAATGGAGACCGACCATGCCAAATTGGAACTCGGCAAAGGCGACATCGTTATTTTTCTAAAGGATACCTTCTACGCCTTCGACCCTCTATTCAGAAATAAAAATCTTGACGCATCGTTTAAGGCGAATGTAGAGAAATACGAATGTTATTTTGATGCCGAAAAACTAGAAACAATTATTTCAAATTTAATCTCAAATGCCGTAAAAAATACAAAGCCTTATGGTAAAGTAAAACTAGGTATCTCAATCGATGCAACAGAAGAAAATCAAGGAACTATAAAAATTCAAGTGAAAGATACGGGGAGCGGTATAAAAAAAGAAGATAGGGAAAATCTGTTCGTGCCATTCAAAAATAAATCTAAAAGAGAAAAAACTGGATCGGGAATTGGGTTAGCATTGGTAAAAAGTTTGGTCGTCTTTCTCAATGGCTCCTTGGACTATAAGAGTACTCGGGGAAAAGGCACCGTTTTTAGGATTGAATTGCCCTTAATACTACAACTAATCAAGAATACAAAAGTAAAAACCATCAACGGCAATAAAAATGTAAACATCCCGTTGGATTTAATTGTTGAAAATGACTTGCCAGATAGGTCCATAAAAGTATCTGAGCACAAAGAATTTACGTTGCTTCTCGTTGAAGATAATCGCGAGCTAATGACTTTTTTGCAAAAACATTTTTCATCTACTTACAAGGTAATAACCGCCAAAGATGGAGAGGATGCCTTGTTGAAAATTGAAAAGGTCATACCCGATATCATATTATCCGATGTTCGAATGCCTAATATGGATGGCTTTCTATTTTGTAAAACAGTAAAAAAAGCAACAAAGACCAGCCATGTGCCATTTTTAATGCTTACCGGGCAGAGCAATGAGAAAGACAAGCTGGAGGGGTTGGAAATGGGAGCAAATGCCTTTATGGCCAAACCCTTTAATCTTAAAGAACTGGATTTTTTGGTCAAAAACTTATTGGAATCAAACAATAATCTGCAACAACGCTATTCTGGTATTCTCAAAAAAGAATCAATCAATGCCCCCAAAAACAATCAAAGTCGGGAATTCCTCTTAAAAATCACCGAATTGGTAGAGATGAATTACGAAGATTCGGATTTCACCATCGAAAAGCTATCCGAACTTGCAGGAATCAGTCGATCACTTTTACACCTAAAAATAAAAAAAATAACAGGTAACAGTGCGTCAGATCTAATCAAAAGAATTCGAATGGAAAAGGCGACAATTCTCTTGCAAGAAGGATATTCTATTTCAGAGGTTGCCTATATGACAGGGTATGAACCTAGTTATTTTAGCAGAGTGTTTAAGAAGCATTTTCATACTACGCCCACCTCTTTTGTGAAAAAAGAAATGATACAAAATAATTAACACGCTTTCTGCATTTTTTATAAAATATCCCTCATCTGGTCCCACAGCACATTGATTTCGTTTCCCTAATTTTGGTGTCGTATTATCTCCGAAGTCCTTTTCTGCATCTGATTTATTAGATTGCGTACTTTGGTTCTGTCTGCATTCAGGTTGTATAGCTCCCAATTGTTGCCGATTCCTTTCTCTCGTTTTTTCTCTAACTTGATAGCTCTTATTACCGCATACGACAAGCTTAATGGCTTTACCGATACCATAAGAAAGGTGTTCGCCGAGTCAAAAACGAAGATATGCGCGTACATCAAATTAGAAATGCTTGTAGGTAAGTTGCCTCATGTTACATCAAAAGTGGCCTATACAAAATATCAATCATACAATTCAAAACAGCCTCTATAAGGAATTGAGTTGAAATATTTAGAGGCCAGTAGATAAATTCATAACTTTAGATTCAAGAAATACGGGCTATACATGAATATTTTTAAAGGGCAAAACCTTCTAGAGTTCTCTGATCGGTTCAAAACGGATAAAGATTGCAAGGATTTTTCACGTGTCTGCAATATTTGTGTTCATATAGAATCGGCCACCGCCAACACACTCTTCCATAAGGTCAAGTTCGGTGTCCGCAAGGCATTTTTTATTTGTGTCGAGATGGCCACCAGTACAAAAAGCCTATCCGCAAGTTATATGGTAGTGCACTATGGTGTTACGGAAAAAACGGCACGACTGTTTATGCTAAAGGTACGCGAGGCGATGTCCCCTAGCGGCAACAGTCCCATGAACGGCTCCGTACATGTTGATAAATTCGTGCTGGGAGGGCGTGAACAGGGAACGGTCGGTCGCAGCTACGATTCCAAGAAAAAGAAGGCGGTAACGACCGTACAGTTCACATATGACGGAAAGCTAAGGCGAATGTACGTGATGCGCATAGAGGATTTTTCAGCAAGAGATCTTCAATACATCTTCGTTAACAATATCAGTAGAGAGGCTCAGGTGGCGACCGATAAGTGGAAAGGGTACAGACCCATTGCTAAAGCTTATAATATACAACAGATAGATAGTAATAAAGGATTAAACTTCGAGGCACTCCATACGATGATACACCAAATAAAATTTTGGATAAGAACAACTTATTCATGGATAAGTGATTTCAATATCGACCGATATTTCAACGAGTTCTGCTTTAGAATAAACCAATCGCAGAACAAGGCAACCATTTTCAATAACCTGATAACTAAAATGATCAGCGCAGAGAAAATTTATCAAACAGAATTAATCAGTAACTAGCTACTGACCACTAAAAATCCTTTACCCCTTGAATTGCAAATAGCACCCTTATACAGTTTTGTGACAGCCTTTTTTGATAAAGACGGAATTACAGATGTGCTGTGTGCAGGTAATTTTTATGGAAATCAAATAAATATGGGAAAATGTGATGCTTCCTATGGCCATTTTCTGAAATGAGATAAGCAAGAAAATTCTTGAAAAACAGTAGAACCCCGTTATTCAGGTTTTACAATCAGCGGAGAGGTTAGAGATATGAAGATACTCAATAGGAGTAACTGAAAAAAAAATAATACTCGTAAGTAAAAATAATGAAGAGGTACAGGTTTTTTCCAATTAGAAATGACGGGTATGGGCATTAATTAAAACTAATAGCAATGGCAAGTTCAAAAAAAATATCGGATTCCTTATTGTATTGGTATTTCTTTATAGTTGTAATGCAAGTAAAAGTGTAACATATGAGGAGCACATTGTAAATAAAGCGGAAGCTACAGATATAGAAATGGATAGCAACCTGAGTTTAGTTGATTATTTAAAGAGAATGGGAGGGATGCGTGTACAAGAATCTCCAAATAACCCCCTAATTGTGGTTCGTGGAATGAATCAAAGAACTGAAAAGCCTCTGTTTATCTTGAACGGGCAAGATACTAGAAAAGATTTTTTTGTAAAAGAAATTGTAAACCCTAATGACATCAAGTATGCCGAGGTATTATAGGTGCAAGTGCCACGGTGTATTATAGATTGCGAGGGTCGGCAGGAGTCATATTGATAACGATTAAATACGAATAATATTAAAAATATAGAACTTATGAAATATTTAGGCAAGCATATTGTGCAAGGCTCAAATCTAGAAAAAACGATTGTGTTTATAGGAATACTCTTTTTTATGGGACTAACCTCATCCTTGAATGCACAATCGGTTAAAAATGATTACCCTATTACTCCAGTGCCTTTTACCAAAGTAAAAATAATCGATAGTTTTTGGCAACCTCGCATAGAAACCAATAGAGAAGTTACTTTGCCCTATACTTTTCAAAAAAGTGAGGAAACGGGTCGTATCAGTAATTTTGCCAAAGCAGGCGGTTTGGAAGAGGGAACATTTGAAGGCATTTATTTTAATGATTCCGATGTGTTCAAAATTATTGAAGGTGCCAGTTACTCCCTTCAAGTAAATTTTGACCCGGAGTTAAAGAAATATCTGGATGAATTAATTATTAAGATTGCTGCAGCCCAAGAAGAGGATGGGTATTTATATACTAATAGAACAATCGACCCTAAAAATGTGGCTGATAAGGCAGGTGAAAAAAGATGGTCAAGTTTAAAAACCCATCACGAATTGTATAATGTTGGCCATATGTACGAGGCAGCTGCAGCCCATTATCAGGCTACAGGGGAACGGAGCTTGTTGGATATTGCTATTAAAAATGCAGATTTGGTAGCTAGTGTTTTTGGCCCAGGTAAGAATACAGGTGTACCCGGACATCAGGAAATAGAAATTGGCCTAGTGAAGTTATACAGGATTACAGGAGAAAAAAAATATCTTGATCTTGCTAAATTCTTCATAGACGAACGTGGTAATGATCAAGGTCATAATTTGTTCGGAGAGTATTCACAAGATCATAAACCCTTTGCCGAACAAGAAAAAGCCTTGGGCCATGCCGTAAGAGCAGGATATTTTTATGCAGGGGTGACCGACATTGCTGCTATTACGGGTACTAAAGAATATGATAAGGCACTTGGTAAGATATGGGATGATATTGTTCATCATAAAATATATCTTACGGGAGGAATTGGCGCAGAACCCAAACATGAAGGTTTTGGCCCAGATTATGAACTCCCAAATGCCACCGCCTATACAGAAACTTGTGCTGCAATTGCCCTAATGTTTTGGAATCATAGACTATTCCTTTTAGATGGAAGTGTAAAATATATGGATGTTTTTGAAAGAACATTGTATAACGGTTTTCTATCTGGCGTATCATTTGAGGGAAATACATTCTTTTATCCTAACCCACTGGAATCTGATGGTATAGGAAAATTTAATCAGGGCGTTTGTGGACGCTCTCCTTGGTTTGATTGTTCCTGTTGTCCCGTAAATGTAGTAAGGGTACTTCCATCGCTGCCTGGATATATTTATGCAACCAGAGATGAAGAGATTTATGTAAATCTATTCATCGGTAATAAGGCTGAAATAGACATAAATGGTAAAAACCTGAACCTTGAGCAAAAGACCAATTACCCATGGGATGGAAAAGTAGAGCTTATAGTTAATAATATTGAAGCTGTTCCTGCACAATTCAAGATTAGGATTCCTGGATGGGCCCGTAATGAAGTAATGCCCGGAAACCTCTATAGGTACAAAGATAACAATAGGTTACAGGTTACATTAAAAATAAATGGCAAGAAGCAAGAAGTGGATTCTTCCGATGATTATATTGTTCTTGAAAAGAGAAACTGGAAAAAGGGAGATAGCATAGAAGTGTCTTTTGACATGGCAATCAGGAAAGTGGTTAGCCATGAAAAAGTGGAGGCCAACAGAGGTAAAATCGCTTTGGAAAGAGGGCCGTTGGTATATTGTGCTGAAGAAGTTGATAATCAGGGAGGAGTGCTAAGCCTTAACGTATCGGATAAGAGCACCTTTGATTACTCTTTTGATGCGACATTATTTGATGGTATGGGAAAAATCACAGGTAAAGTGAGCAGAGAATCAAAACCGACAAACTTTATGGCGATTCCGTATTACGCATGGGCCCACCGACAAATAGGAGAAATGGCCGTTTGGTTGAATGAAAATAGTATAAAATAACGATATCTATACTAAAAACATAACTAAAACAACTTAGATTAAAACAGATGAAAAAATACGTATTACTACTGGTTGTTTACATCTTCATATTTGAATCCTGCAAACAAAATGAGAAAGTAGATGACAATAAAATAGCTATAGTTATTGAATCTAATTATCTTCAGAATCGAAGTCCATTAAAACCTAGGCCCTACCTAGAATTACCTATTGGAGCTATTAAGCCACAGGGGTGGTTGAAGGATCAACTGGTGCGAATGAAGAATGGTATGACCGGGCATTTAGATGAACTTTACCCAGAAGTAGTGGGCAAGCGAAATGGCTGGTTGGGCGGCGATGGTGATGGGTGGGAACGTAGTCAGTATGGGATTGACGGTCTTTTGCCATTGGCCTATGTCTTGGACGACGAGGAATTAAAAGCCAAAGTACGACCATGGTAGAGTGGACTATTAATAATCAGACCACAGAAGGGTATTTAGGGACTATTCCTTTTGATAAAGACCCTGGGCACGAAGCCGGGCTGCGAAAAGATAGAAGAAATGATTGGTGGCCCAAATGGTGATGCTCAAAATATTGCGACAATATTATGAGGCTACCGAAGATGAACGGGTTCTCGAAACCCTCATAAAATATTTTAAATACCAACTAAAAGAATTACCCGATCGTCCCTTAGATTATTTGTCTCTGTGGGCTAACCGAAGGGGAGGAGACAACCTTCAGGTAGTCTATTGGTTGTACAATATTACCGGAGATAAATTTTTATTGGACCTCGGAGATATTATACAGAAACAGACCTTTCCTTGGACAACGGTTTTTTTAAACAAAGAAAACTACGATGACCCCACTTTTCCGTGGGATAATAGCCAAATGAAGGGGTACCCCTTTGATTCTTTGGAAATCAATGCCCTTTCGACCCAGGCTTCTGACGACTATAATGGTAGGCAATATTTTCAGGGAGCCAATCAAGTAGCACTGAGCGATGATTTGCAAACTTCATTTCAGACGGGGTCCGATAAGGGAACTAATTTTGTTTTTGGAGTTCTTTCAGGCTACTCTTGTTGTACGACCAATCCTAATAATATAAAATAAGCTGTTTAACCTAAATTTAAAACGTATCACTATTATGAGATTAATATACATATCGCAGCGATATCATACTGCGACAAATTCTTTTATAATCAAACTTAGCAAAGTATTGTTTATGACGGCAATTTTGTACGGTGTGCCAATAAGTTGCTTGGCACAGGGAAATTTAAAGTTACTGAATAAAGAAGCTTTTGAAAAGAAGATTAGCGGTAAACAAGTTAGCCTTTACACCCTTCAAAACAGTAGTGGAACCGTTACACAAATTACAAACTATGGCGGAAAAATAGTGTCTCTATGGTTGAAAGATGTAAAAGGAATTTATGAAGATGTGGTCTTGGGTTACCCCGATTTGGAGGGCTATCTTAACGCCAAGGAAAAATATTTTGGAGCTTTGATTGGAAGGTATGGCAATCGTATAGCTAAAGGTAAATTCAATCTGAACGGCAAAGAATATACATTGGCTACAAATAATGGAGACAATCATCTACATGGAGGTAATAAAGGATACGATGCCGTAGTATGGGATGCCAAACAAATAGATGACCATTGCTTAGAGCTGACTTATTTATCTAAGGATATGGAAGAAGGGTATCCCGGTAATTTAACCATTAAAGTACGGTATAGTCTTACTGATGCCAATGAAATAAAAGTAGAATATTGGGCAACAACCGATAAGTCTACTATTGTTAATCTCACTCACCATTCTTTTTTCAACCTAGGTGGTGCGGGTAATGGAACCATCAATGACCATCTACTGCAAATTAATGCCCCGTACTATACCCCTGTAGATAAAGGGTTGATACCGACAGGAAAAATAGCAACTGTTGAAAATACGCCAATGGATTTTCAAAAACTGGTTTCAATAGGCAAAAGGGTAGATGCTGATTTTGAACAATTGAAATTTGGTTTGGGGTATGACCACAACTATGTAATCAACCAAAATATAGAAGGGTATAACTACGCGGCCAAGGTAGTAGAACCAATTTCTAGACGTACTATGGAAGTATATACAAATGAGCCTGGTCTACAGTTTTATGGAGGAAATTTTCTTGATGGAAGTATAATAGGAAAAGATAGAAAAGCGTATGGACATAGGACGGCTTTTTGCTTAGAATCTCAGCATTTTCCAGATAGCCCTAATAAAAAGCATTTTCCATCTACCGTGTTGAACCCAGGAGAGGAATATTATTCGATATGTATTTATAAATTTTCAATTAGTAATTAACGTAGAGAAACAATATGGTCTCAATGATACGATTCCACTTAATGACTTATATTAACCTATTCAAATTTCTTGAAAATCCCGATAAACAATGGCTGGAACTAACTACAAAACCGCCAGACAAACAACTAAGTCTATTTTGACAACCCCCATGCTATTGAAAATTACCAGAATCAACACAGTTTTAAAGGGCTCAAACTGCATATTCAACAAAATCGTATTTTAGTCGGACAGTAATGATTTTTGATATATCAAACTTGAAATTATGGGACAGATACTACACGGAACGGCCACGACTACGCACCGCGCCGGAAAGGAAACACAAGAGTCAGGTCCGACATCAAAGAATTTGGCATTACGATATAATATCAATATCAAAACGGTCGGAGAATTGAAATATAGAAGTACCGTCGAGGATTTAAAATGTGGGAGGAAGAAAGGTCAAGGCAGTGTCCTGAAGGGCATTGCAGAGCGGATAACCATAGGACGGTTAAAGACAATGTTGCCTTTGGATGATCTATATATAGCCCTGAGACCGATAATGCCCGAGCTGTCAAGGAGCAACTTGCACCGCTGTCCACAAAGAAACGGGACCGGTAGACTTTCGGAGCGGCTGCCAAAGGAAGAAAAGGCCACTTATACCAATAATACATCAAAATAAGCTTAATAAATAGTTTCTTTTTTCACATATTTTCTTCGTAAAATAGATTCGTAACTAATGCTATGAATAGATTTTTCTTATCAATCTGTAAAAAAATAATTCAATTTCTAAAAGCTCATTTTATCATATAATTGGTATTATAAAAAGTTCAAGGGCTACGGGCCGGGATATTTACATGTGGATACCGCGGAGATCAAGATAGGCAAACAAAAATGGTATCTGTTCGTAGCCATCGACAGGGCGACCTTAGTAAAACACCTTTGGACCAACGGAACGGTAGAGGCGATGAACAAAAAAATAAAAACGGACACCGTTAGAAAATATCATTATGATACTATTGAGGACTTTAAAAAACACTTGTACTATTATACGATAAATTATAACGTTAACCTCAAGCTGAAAGTTTTAACGTTTAAAACTCCTATTGAACAAATTATTCAATATTATAAAACGAAACCAAAACTATTTTTCAAAAATCCTGAAGACTTAATGATGGGACTAAACAATTAGTTACCTTAATTTGAACATCGGCACATCTTCCCAACAGGAAATTTAAATTTATGGTGTTTTATGAACCTATATTTTTCCGGTTGCCTTAGGAGAAGATGGTATTGCCTTTTCTGGGATATGGCCCTCCAGTTCGGCATTCCTAATCTTTTCCTCAATTCCGCTATCTTCCATTACTCGTCCGTGTGCTTTTTATGTTCCTTTTCCGGAAAATTAGGGTTCCCATAATCTCTGGTTTTCCTTTGCCAGCACCTCGATACTGATGATGATATGCCCAGTTCTCTGTATATTTATACAACGCTACCACGGGCATAGCGCAGTGCCACTACTTTTTTGGCAGTCTAGTTTTCCGATATACCGCAAAGGGGAGAAAATCACCACTATGAACATGGACATCAGCTAATTCAGTGGAGATTTACGGTTCTTTGGCGTCAATTACAATTGTATTTTCCACCTTGGCCTCTCCTCCATATACTGTGATGATTTTGTTCCCTATTAGCTCTACGGTACTCTTGGAGATTATTCTATAGAGAGTAATCATCTTTCGGTTGTGTATTACGGGCTTTTGCGTTGTATATTTTTTATTCTTTGGCTAATGCTATCTCTAGATTCTTCACTTTCTTGGTAATAGGCTTCTTTACGACCCAACCGAGTATGCAAAAGACAAGCATACTAACAAATACTGGCAGTCCCACTTCCAGTGCCATATTATCCATAGGCATTATTTTTGTTATGGTAAAGGCTAATAATCCTGCCAAAACAGAGGAAATGGCAGCCAATGGGCCACAGGATCTAAAAATTGGAATCAAACCAAACAATAAGGGTACTGCTATAGGTCCTAATAGAGCACCAAACCAAGTAACAATGAGTCCTAATATTCCTCCAAAATATTCATATTGAAACGCTATTAGAATGGTGAGAGAGGTAAATATAAAGGTAGTAACCCTAGCGATGAACAATGAATTTCTTTTATTTTTAAATTTATCAGACAATACGGGAAGTATATCCCGTG
Organism: Flavobacteriaceae bacterium; assembly: GCA_045046905.1. Taxonomy (GTDB): domain Bacteria; phylum Bacteroidota; class Bacteroidia; order Flavobacteriales; family Flavobacteriaceae; genus JASFYU01. The sequence goes on from JASFYU010000131.1 coordinate 39,397, forward strand.
TGATAACGGCAGAAATGGTGTTTACATCCGACGAGGTCATGGACATGGTATTGGCAAACAAAGAAGCGATAACAAGACCGATCAGTCCATTTGGCAAAAGTTCATGTATTAAAAGGCCATAGGATTCGGATGGATCGTCCAATCCTGGTAAAATAAGGGGAGCGGCCCACATAGGAAAAAAGAGGATTAGTGGCCATATTAAATAGAGGGTTCCGGATAAATAGGCTGCTTTTGTAGCTTCCCGTTCGGTACTGGATGAAATGTACCTTGTAGCAAGAGGCCAGCTGCCACCATTATAGCTTAGGAAACTAATGAACAGAAAAACCATGGCGAATCCTACGGTATAGGGGTCGTTAAATAATTGACTGTTTTCCGAGGGAAGGTCGTCCCATATCCGAAAAATTGAATCCAAACCTTCAAAACGCATTAACACCACTACAAACATTGTGATACCAGCTACCAGTTGTACCATAAATTGGGCTAGGTCGGTCAATATTACTGCCCAAAGTCCGCCTATGGTTATATATAATAAAGAAATGACGCCCGATATCAATATCCCATAGGTAAAGGAAATCCCAGTAGTAACGTTAAGAAGTATTGCAATGGCCGCCCACTTGGCACCAACATCAAAAAGTTTAAGAGTTACTCCAGTCCAGGCTATGAGCTGTTGTGTTAAAACATTATAGCGAATAGCCAAATATTCTAATGGGGACTGTATTTTAAATTTTTTCCGTAAACGGACCCAATAGACGGGAAATATTTTTGCGGTAGCTATTATTGCCGTTCCTATTGAAAATGCCCACCACACATATAGTGAAAATCCATGCGTATAAGCAAGGGCCGCATAGGCAACAAAAACAGCGCCACTATATCCTGAAACATGATGGGAAATGCCAGACACCCACCAAGGCAAATTGCCCCCTGCAGTAAAAAAATCTTCAGAACTCTTGTTCTTAAAATAGGCATAGATACCAATGATAATCATTGATAAAAAGAAAACGCCTATTACTAAAAAATCGATATAGTTTAACTCCATGGTTGTTCTATTAAGGGTATTATCTAGATTAAATTATGGTTCTCATTTTAATTCGATTACTTTTTTTACTTTTGAAGAGGTATACATGGCCGTAATCAGTTCCAAGGACTTAATGACGGTTTTCGCATTTCCCTTTCGGGCCATGTGCAACCCATAATCCACATATGGGACTCAATGCCGTAGTCCTTACAATCCATAACAGCTTAATTCATTCCTGCTTGGGTATACTCCAATAGCTATTTGAACGGGTTGCTCATGGGAAAAGACGACATACAACGAACTGTTTTCCCAAAGCCAAAGTTCTCGTCAAGAGGTTTGGATTGAAATGGAGGTTTTAAATCACTTCTTCGTTTTTTTATCATTTGGCGGGTGATAATCATTTCACTGTTGTGTATCACGCTATCTACCATTCCTAATAGGAACATTTTCGGAATTGGCAAAATTCCGTATTGTTGTTTTTGTTTTTGTATTCACTTTTTTTAAATAATTAAGGTGTTGTATTAACCATTATGTGTAGGCACACACATTAACCAAATATATAGATATTATACTTAATGGAGAAAGATAATTGACTTTTTTTAATAAATTATTCGTAACTGACCAGTCTAGGTGTTTTAGGGGGTAAGTGTCAAGCCCTATATGTGGTTCAGGGCCTTCTTTATCGTGGTATTCATGGAACCTATATTGACAAAGTTCTGCGCTGCCCTTTTGTTCTTGAACTGTTGAGATGTTTTCTGTTTAACTCCTTACATTGCGTATGACACTTTCCGAGGCAGTGTTGTCCTGGGGACGTCCTTAAGCTAAAGAAAGGGAAACAGATGTTGCCTTTCCTTGTACATATGTTTGTAAAAAGTATACAGTTGCTTATTTATGTTGTCTGGTATATTATTTACGTGACCTTTATAGCCGAGTTTCTCATGTAGACCATAAGCTATAGCCGTTTATTCCCACCTGTGGGTTTAACCTGCCTGCTATTGAAGCAGGTGCCCCAAAGCTCGCTTCTCTGCCTACCTTGTGGTAGCGGCAGGCAGGGAAATAGGAAAGGTTTGGTTCTTAATTAATGCCTCTGGACTTGCCCCGAGGTTGTTTACTATATGGGTATTACACCAATAATACATCAAAATAAGCGTAATAAATAGTTTCTATTTTCACCTATTTTCTTCGTAAAATAGATTCGTAACTTGGACTATGAATAGATTTCCAGTATCAATCTGTAAAAAAATAATTCTTTTTGTAAAAGCTCATTTCAACATATAATTGGAATAAGGAGCGGGACGGGAGCGCTTGTTCCACGATTTTTATGGAAGACCCCCTTTTTTTGGATACCTACAATTGGTTTTAAGGCTGCCCAAAACCATGCCCCGACTTGTATGGAACTATAAAAAGCCCCGTCTAAGGGGCTTAAATAAATTGGGTCTTATCAAAATTAGGGGCTTGTACAGCGCTTACAATACCCCTTAGTACAATTTTAATTCTGTTATTCAAGTTCTACTATGGCAACTCTATCCTCCTGCCCAAGCGGGCGCTTTCATAAATCGCACATACAATTTCAACTGACTTACGTCCTTCTTCTCCGTCAACTAAAGGCGTACCCTTTGTTTCAATTGCATGAATAAAATCTTCTATCTGCCTTTGATGCCCAATAAAACTAATATCAGCCGGATCGGATGCACCTCCATGCGAGACAGTGCCAGATAGCATTGACTTTCTTATGTTTTGGTCTTCATTCATTTCCTCTTTAAATTGCCATTGTATCATATGATCTTCTTCTAAAATGGCGCTACCGCTGGTTCCCATTATTTCCACCCGTTTTAGTGATCCCGGGAAAACTCCTGTTGAACACTCAATGGTTCCTAGGGCACCGTTCTTAAATTTTAGAGTAGAAACAATCGTGTCTTCTGCTTCAATATCTTTATGGCGTATGTTGGCAGATACTGATTGTACAGATGCTACTGGCCCCATAAACCACTGCAATAAATCCACAGAATGAATACCCTGGTTCATTAGGGCTCCGCCACCATCATATTTCCATGTACCCCGCCATTTGCCTGATTGATAATATTCAGGAGTTCTGCTCCACTTTACATAAGTATCGCCTAATGTTAGGGCACCAAAGCGGTTTTCATCTAATGCCTTTTTTAATTGCATGCTTGCTTCATAAAACCTGGAAGGAAAAATAACGCCCACGGCTACACCGGCTTTACGGGCAGCTTCTATTATTTGATCGCAGCGTTCAACAGTAACCTCAAGAGGCTTCTCAATGATGCAATGCTTACCGGATTTGATACTTGCAATTGCCGGTTCTAGATGAATCCCAGACGGGGTACAAATGCAAACGATATCTATTTCAGGCCTGCTCAACATTTCATCCAGCGTACTGTAGGAAGTGCACTGATACTTTTTCGCAAATTGATCTGATTTGGCTTTACTGCTGTTGTATATACCTGACAATTGCGCATTTTTTATTTTGGCTATTGCGCGAGCATGAAAATGGGAAATTGTTCCTGCACCTACTATTCCAAAACCAAATTTTTTATTTTCCATTAGTATAATTTATTAGTAGAGTACACCCCTAGTTCAAAAGTTTAATTTTCAAAAACAATTTCTCCATTTTTAATTACCGTGCTTATAATGATGTCTTTTCCTTCTAATCTGAATATAACTTTATCATTATTGTTTTCATAAAAAGAAGAATCATGTTTAATAAGCATGTTTGATACATTTATGGATGCCATCTCCCAAGCTTCATTTAGTGTTGCAAGTTTAAGATTCATCAAGGTCTCCACATTCTCCAACAATGATTTAGCTGCTCCTGCCAATATACCATGAGAACCTTTGAGAGAAACTCTTTTTTCTTCATCTAATATTACAGACCCGCCAATGTGGCTTTGATATTCGCCAGGAGGCATTCCAGCATAGCAAGTGGCATCGCTCACCATAAGTGCATGCTTTCCCTTATTCTTCATCACTACTTTTATAAATGATTTAGGCGTGTGGATGCCATCCGTAATAATACAGCTGTACAGTTCGTCTGCAGCCAACTGATCCCAAATCATGTTAGGATGCCTTTTTAGCAACAATGGAATGCCATTGCCTAAATGAGTGGATAAAGTCATTCCTGCTTTTATCGCCATGCTAATTTGCTCAGCGTTTGCCAGTGAATGGCCTATAGCAACGATGATTCCGTGTTCCCGGCACTTTTCAATAAATGAGCAAGAGCCTTCCCACTCAGGCGCTATAGTAACAATCCTGATTTTTCCACCAGCTGCTTCCTGAAATTTACAAAAGAGATCCCAATCTGGCGCTTTTATATGTTTTTCATCATGGGCTCCTTTAGCTCCTTCTTTAGGAGATATAAAAGGGCCTTCCAAATGAATTCCCCATACACATTCTTCTACAAGAGGATTAGACTTGCATGCCTCATTAATAGTACGAACAAGAGTTATAATATTATCATCTGAATTAGTGATAACTGTTGGTAGAAATGTAGTAACTCCCTGACTCAATAAATAATGAGTGGCATTTACCACATCTTCCTGAGTCAGTGTAGCTGTATTAAAATCAATACCATTAATACCGTTGATTTGTAAGTCTGTTAAACCGGGAGCAATAAAGGGTAGATTATTTTCTTTTGTTTCACTTTCAGAGATATTCATTAGCTGGCCATTCTTAAAACCAATCTCTTCTGTTTTTCCTGTAATACAATTTGTACAAAAAATTAACGTATCTTTTCTACTAATTTTTATATTCATAGACAGTCCTTTTATATTGTTTTTTTAAGAGCAGCAAGCAAATCTTTTACTTTCACCGGCACTGTTTTGGTTAGCCAATCCCACACCAATAAATAGAATGGATTTAAACGCATGCTTGGCTGTGCTAATTCTTATCAAAGGTTTTCCATTATTAGAATAATTTTTTATAATAGCCATATTTTAATTCTACCGACATCTTATGCGAAAGTTCTTTTGGGCTATATATTAGCCAAATCTTCAATAGTTCCTTCCAGAAAATCGATTTGATCATTTTTCCTCCATATCTTCATTATTAGATGGAATAATAGGGGTCGATAGATTTTTGTATCTTTTTCTATGCTAACAAATTTGAATATAGAACCAGTATTTGGGTCAATACTTTGTTATACAGTATATAGCGCTTATAATTCAGCTACTACTCTGTAATATAACTTTTCCAGTAATAAGGTCATTTCTTACGTTGTCGGCGCAGCCAATTCTGGATTTGGCTAGACAATTTATGAGGTTATGGATGCCCACTGAACACAATGTCCATCATAATGTACAGGTCCTCTAAATAGAATACATCTCCCACATTCTTCATTTGGCTTCGGAGGAATAAAAAGACTACAATTGCCACAAATATTGTCAGGAACAGATGATTTTGTTACATAGCCCAAGCTTTCTCGCTTTTTAATTTCCCCGGCGCTTACACTAGTTAGACCATTACAAGAATCTTCCGAAGTTATTTGTTTCTTGTTCTCACTTTCATTACTGGAGGATTCATTCTTACCACGACAGTTAAAAAATAATACGCCTCCTAAAAATAAACTACCAATACTAAAACATCTATTGATAAATTTCCTTCTGGAATAGTCTTTGTTTGCCATTTTCAAAATATTTTGTTAATTAATATAATCTGATGATATTGGCTATTGTTTGCCTTAGATTATAATGTTATTGATTTTTATTATATATTTTTTTATGATTAATCACCTTACTTTAGTTGTTGCCAGGAGAACTTAGCCCGGTTCGCCAAATTCAAAACTTGCACTATAATTTTCAGGGTGTACATCTGCTATTTCGCAATTAAAAATTTGCCCCGAAGTTATTATATGCGCTACCGTTTTAATCGAGGACAATCTTTAGAACGTAATGAAAAGCATTCATGGTATACGGTTTTAATCAAATTTTAGTGGTTATAAAAAGGAACGTTTGTTAAGCGATATTGAATAACTTAATCGGTAATACCAATTAATAGTTTCCAGTACATATAATTGACTATACACTTTAATCTTAAGAGAAAAGCAACAAGAAATTGGTATAATTACTATGCTCAGTTGTCAAATTTCTAAGGGTATAGACATTATTCCTATCAATGTTTAAGGTTTTTAAAAAACTAATTCCTTTCTTCTAAGGGCTTAAAATGTCTTAGTAAAACCGTATCACATCGGATATTAAAAAACTATTTAGCATACAAATCTTCTAAGTCCTTAATTGCTTTAGAGACATTGCTCTTTGCTTCTGATAAGATGGTTTTTAATTTTTCTTTTAAAGAAGCTTCCATTTCCTTGGAGTTTTGTAATCCTTTGACCAATCCCTGTATGCTTGCCAACTGCCAGCCTGCTGTTTTGGATAGAGAAGGTTGATCCAGAATACCTAACAAATATGAGACCTGACTTTGATCATTACGAGCACCAATTACATTGGAATACGTCTCAAAAAATTTCAATTTCCATGATGAGGCGTCTTTAAAAAATGAATTTTTGTCTAAGATTTTTAAGAACTCAATACCTGACCCAGCAGCTGAGCTCAATACTGCAGTCCTGAACCATGAACTTTGTCCATGAAGCTCCAACGCTTTTGCCAGTGCGGGTATTGCCGTATTATCTTTAAACTGGCCTAAACTTAAAGTAGCCTGGAAAGCCACCCTGATTGAAGAGTCATGAATCATTTCCTTCAACTGAGATAAACAACTTGGAAAACGTTCAGAAAGTATCGCAGCATTTTCTCTCACTCCCGGTGAAGAATCTTTCATTGCAGCCTTCACAGTGCCAGCATCCAGGGCATCCATCCCTTCTAAAACATATAACGCATGTAGCCTGAATCTTGGATTTTCATTTTGGGCAAACAAAGATCTTACTTCGGGTAACACACTTTTATCTTGTCGCTCTAAAAGAAGCCTTTGAGCTGTAAGATTCCACCAGCGATTTTCATGCGTCAAAGCTTTTACCAGCTCGGAAGAAGTTGCATTATTGAGATTAGGATTTATTGGTTTGTACGCCCCCCCAACTTCTGGTACTATCCTGTAAATACGCCCATGTTTATTTCCTGCGTTGAAGTTCATGGTCTTTTGTAAGTCTTCAGGTATAGACATTGGGGTTTCTATATGTTGGCGATACATATCTATCGCATACAAATAACCATCAGGGCCTACAGAAAAATTTACAGGACGAAACCATGAATCTGTAGTGGCCATAAATTCTTTTTCTTTCTCTCCACGCTTAGCCACCATATAAGGTTCATCATCAACAACAGAAAGAATATCTCGGTGAACTATTCCCGCTGCAACATCACCTGTGAAAATATTGCCATAATATTCTTTGGGTAACTTATCACCACCATAGTACGTTCCGCCTGAAGCCCCTGAAAAATGACCCCTTGCATGTTCTACTCGGTCAAGGTTATTTTCCTGATAATCCTTATTGCGTCGCTCAGTACGTTCCTGTCTCCAGTATGGCGTTTTACTTAGCTGGTTTATAAGCAGATCGTGATCCGAAATATTTTGAATTTTACTTTTAGCTGAAGCGGGCAGATAAGGATTTCTTTCAAGGTATCTCAAAGGAACCACTACCTCGCGAATGTGCAAGGTATTGGTTGTAAAAAACCGATGTCCCCAATCGTCTATGGCAAGGCCAAACTGACCTGGGCCTGTACTACGTTCAAATTCATTGCGGTCTAGCCGAAAACGAAAATCAGCACCCAGTACATTTAGACGAGGCGCATCTGGTTTGCGGCTAAAACTTATTTCACCTGCATGCCCGGCATTATTTGCATAGATCCAGTTATCAATACCAAAACGAAGATTCGTAATTTGCGCTTCTTCGTTCTTATTAAAGAAACCGGTAAAAAGAACCTCTTTTAAATCTGCTCGTCCATCTCCATCAGTATCCTTAAAGTATGTAATATTAGGTGCTGCACATACAAGCAGGCCACCCTTCCATGGTAACACACTGGTTGCCTCCCAAATACTGTCTATAAAAACTGTTGATGTATCTGCTCTTCCATCGCCATTAGTGTCTTTTAACATAACGATTCTCCCTTTTCCTTTGGCAGAATTTTCCTTGTAGGCATCCAACATGCCGACTACGTAAGCATTTCCATTTCCGTCAAACTGCATGGACACAGGATCGATGACTAAAGGTTCTGACGCGAATATTTCTGCCTTAAAGTTATCAGCAAACTGAAAAGTTTTCATGGACTCTTCCGGACTAAGTGGTCCTTCATACGGAGACTTCTTCGTACAGGAAGCTAAGATAATTACGAATAATAGTAAGAATTGTACATGAATAACAAAGTATCTATTTAAGGTGTTACATCTGTTTTTGAACTGCATAATTTTATTGTTATAGAAATTTCAATTGTTATTTTTTCTGAATTAATTAAATGGTAAGAATTATACTTTCAGTATAACATTGATGCTTAACCACCTCCTTTTGGGTCAACTATCTTAAGGAGCATCTTATGGGAATTGCATTTTCATCTGATACTAGTATCGAAAAAACACCAAAAAATCAGCTACTATACCATTTGTAGTGCTCTTTTCTGCCTTGGACAGCCTCAATTTTGCTAATTCCACCTGGCTTGTGCAATTTCACAGCTACACTTAAAGCGTTCAATATTTCATTAAGGTTGCTATTTGTGGTAGCGCGCACCTTTGCATGAAAAAAAGAATTTTATTATTCCTCTTAGTTATAAACTTTTGGTTTAAAACGTATAATGTCCCGAAAAACAAAAACAGCCACCTTAATTAACATTTTTTCGTGAAATCAGAAACTCGACATTGCTAGCTAATTAATTTTTTCTTCACCAGGATTGTACAAATTATTTACAAACAAAACCATGGCAAAAGCCAAATATAGACTGCTAAATTACAATAAACTTGTAAATAAACAAGCATAATTTAGAAATGATGTGTGCCTACACAATTTGACTTATAATGCTATTTTTTCCTTTAATCCGCTGGTCATAATTGAAAAAATCGGAAAACCCAGTAATAACAATATCCTAGTGCTTGCCCGATAAAAATTTTCACCAATTTTAGCTGAAAATAACAGCATGGATGAAATATATATTCCCAAGAATAGATAGACACTTTCGTCAGCCTTAATTTTGTCGATTAGATCCTTAGGGATACCCGCATTTACTCGCTTAATCAGTTGGCCCTTGATCCTTGGGGTGTTGGGCCACCTATGGCCGTGAGCTTGTCTGCTACTTCTTCATGCTGTTCCTGCGCCCTACTCTGCTTATATGGACTATGAATTCAAGGCCATTGTTTATTCGAATGTTTTTTGGTTTTCTTATTTTATGGATAAGATGGTGCAATACAAAAACGATACGGTTGCTATCAATAAAAAAAACACCCTTCTATGTGAAGCGCTTCACGGTTAAAGTCAGCGAGGATATTGAATGCCCTTAAGTGTCTTTAATTCTCCAGAACATCAGTTACAAAATCCGTACTCAAAATAGGGTTAAGTTCATTGGGAACCTATTGGTTTTTTTTCTTTTCTTCTCAAAGCTACGGTGTACCCATAAATAGGTATAATTTTGAGAAATGGTAGAAACAAGCAATCCGTTGAATTTTTTTCCCGATTATACGGGATAATTTTGGGGTCTGCCCCTCATTGGTAAGGAATGGAACTATGGGACAACCCTAATAAGCTGTTCTCTTTATTGAAGAAGTTCCCCTGGACAACAATGCATCGGACTGAGCCATTAGGAACATAAAGGGGAGCAGAAAATAGCTAGACAATTTAGGACTGAGACAGCAGCACAAAACTTTACTAAAATTAGATGGGTAATAGATACCACTATTAAAAACGGCTAAAACGTTTTGGAAGCCGTGATTCTTATCGCTAAATTGCGATTTAAATCAAGTAGCTGATTGGTTACAAATTTTAGTTTGATGTATGCAAAAGAATAAAAGGAGCATTTCTCTAGAACACCAAATGGATAGGGGAAAGACAATAGTAACGAATCTAATTAAAACTCTTAGGAGCAGACTACTATTAACTAATACTAATTCTTTGAGCGTCATAACTTATCTTTTAGTTCTTTTTTTCTTTGCCGCTGTTCCTCGTGTTTCTGCTTTTCAAGAAAATAAAAAAACAGTCTCTTTAGCTGTTGGAGTTGGTAAGGGCAATATTACACCTGATCCGAATGTTAAAAATTGGGTAACGGGGCAGCCATATGATGAAGTGCTGGATTCTATATATGTCCGGACACTCATTTTAAACGATGGTCATAAAGATGTGGTAGTGGTGGCATGGGATTTAGTAGACGCTGGAGAATCGGCCACCGAGGAAGTAAGAAAAGCAATATCGGCTGAATTAAATATTCCAAAGGATCAAATATTGGTAACTGCATCTCATAATCATTCGGCCCCTTGGTCACCAGTTTATGAGAAAGGGTATCGTGGAAAGGAGCTTGATACTTGGTGGGCAATTAGACATATTAAGACACAGAACAACGATCCATATTTTAAGGAGTGGATGGCCCAGTTAATTGATCAGACAGTGAAATCGGCCCGACTGGCATATGATGCTATGCAACCAGCGACTTTGTGGATTGGCCGAGCCGACATATCTGAATATTTGCATAACCGCAGGCCAAAACTTCCGGAATGGGGAGTGGAGGAGTCTAATATTCCAAAGAGTTATACTTATTTTCATGAAGACTGGAATCCTAAGGTTCTTGTTGGAGGTGCCACTTTTGGACCCTTAGATCGAACGATGACGCTGATTTCTTTTCGTGGGCATAATGGGGAGAATATTGTATCAATTTTTCACTTAGCGGCCCATGCAGTTTCCATTTATCCATTTTCGGATAAAATTTCTGGCGATTGGCCAGCAGAGGCAACTAAACGAATTAGTGATGCTCTTGGAGGGGAAGCTATTTTTCTTCAGGGCTGTGCAGGAGATGTTAATCCATGGAGGAGAGGAAGGGAGGCTGTGAATGAAATGGGAGAAGGTTTGGCTGATTATGCCAAAACGGCGTATAAGTACAGCGTTAGGTTAAAACCGGATACACTTGGTTCCATATCTGCCTCTATAGAATTACCCCTTACCGAAATTGGTAAGGAACGAACTGGTCTTAATACGGTGAAAGCGGAGGTACAGGTAATCACTTTAGGTTCTTTGGCTTTGGTGACATTGCCAGGAGAACCATTCACAGATTTGGGAACAGTGATTCGTGAACAGTCGCCATTTCCCCAGACGTTGGTTTTGGGCTATTCTAACGGGAATGGTGTTCATTATGTTGGCTTAGCTGGTGAGAAGGCTCGGGGTGGCTATGAAATGGAAGTAGGAACTGTCGGGACCGATGAGGTTGGCGAGATGCTGGTGGAATTGGCTGTTCGACTGCTGCATGAGACAAAAACCAATCAAGAATAAACAGTTCAGTCAATTGACAATGAACAGAATGTTTAAATAGCTTTCCCTAGAAAAATAGGCGGATGATTTACTTGATTCTTGATTTTATTGGTGTTTCGATAGGTTTTAAATAGAGAACCTGTTCAAATGTGATATCAACACCAAATGTGGGTACCATAGAAAAAAGCACCGCTATATTTTGAGGTACTATCATATAGGCCAATACGGTCTATTTGGTTTATTTCTTCCATTTCCTTCCCGATGTTCTTAGTAACCTGAGTTCGACCTAAGGTTTAATCTACAGAATACAAATAAAAGCTAAGATTTGAAATGGAAAATTTGAAGGAATATCTGGATATTTCAAAA
>JASFYU010000132.1:0-6025 GCA_045046905.1 Flavobacteriaceae bacterium
AAAAGCTAAGATTTGAAATAGAAAATTTGAAGGAATATCTGGATATTTCAAAAATTTTACATGATAAGATTGCCTTTTATCTGTATTTCCTTCGGATTTAATGATCGTTTTCCACTTCTCGCCAAATTTTCTCAAATTAACCCGTTAGTCCTTCAAAAATTTAGCTTCGAATTGAATAAAAAATCATCTAAACTGTAAACAAAGATTAGATCGAACTCAGGTTTAGAGCAATACCGTTTGAAACCTAAAAGAGAGAGTTAAAAAGCTAAGCATTAGCCTCATCAGCTTCCTTTCGACAGCTAATCATATACTGAGCATAAGCCCTATGTAGGTTCAAAGAACAGCATGCTTTGCTAGTGTTATAATACTCCCCATTTCACTTTAAACCAAGTACTTCAAACATATTCATACTTTGACTTCGCTAGCATAGGTTTAAATCTGCTCAGGAATCCAATGTTCACAAAGCGATTGCAGGTGTAACACAGGTACTAGCCATTGAATTGAAAATGTTTCAAGCAGTGACCTTTTGTTCGAGAATGTCATGCCCTATACTTTTTATAGCAGTTCGCCGATTTTCACCCTACATGCGGGAGAAAAGAAAACACTTCAAGTAAAGACCTTAAGAAAATTGAAAAACCTAACTTTGCGTTTAAAGGCTCTCAAGGCTTTTAGCGCGCCAAAGGAACAAGTCACAGTCCAATGGAATGTGGTTATTGAGTAGCTAATCAACAACCTCGACTCAAGGGTACGAGGTATGCTTCCGAAAAAACATTTTTCATTTCGAGGCAAGCCCCTCCATAGGCGGGCAGGCCTCGGGAAATTAAACCCTCAATGAGGGATTAAATACGCATATTAATGAACACCGAACAAAAGAATAGCCTACTCTCGTTTTTGGGTATCCTGCTCATGTTTTTAACGGCAGCGACTGCTCAGGAAACAAAAAAGTACAATGTACTATTTATCATCGCCGATGACCTCACCACCACGGCTGTCTCAGCCTATGGAAACCAACGTCCAATAACCCCACATATCGATAAATTAGCTTCGGAAGGGGTACGTTATACCAGGGCTTATTCTCAATACCCGGTCTGTGGCCCGTCAAGAGCATCCTTTATGACGGGTTATTACCCCAGTGCGACTAGAACCTACGGCTATGTAAGTGGTAGAAAAAACATAGGTCCCTACAGAAAAACCTGGTCTCAATTGTTCAAAGAAAATGGATATTACACAGCGAGGGTCAGCAAGATATATCATATGGGCGTTCCTATTGATATAGAGACCGGGTCAAACGGGCAGGATGATGAGGCATCGTGGAGCGAACGTTTTAATAGTCAAGGCCCCGAATGGAAGGCTGCGGGCGAAGGGGAACTGGTACAGGGAAACCCCAATGGCACGTTACCTATTAAAGGTGGCAATGTCATGACCATTGTAAAAGCCGATGGAGACGATTTGGTACACTCCGATGGAAGAACAGCCCAAAAAGCCTGCGAATTGATAAAAAAACACAAAGACGAAGCTTTCTTTTTGGCAGTAGGTTTTGTTAGGCCACACGTTCCTTTTGTGGCACCAAAAGCCTATTTCGAACCCTATTCCTATGAAGGCATACAACTTCCTAGAAAACTATTGGGCGATTGGGACGATATTCCTAAACGCGGTATAAATTATGTAACCAGTATAAACGGGAAAATGAACCCTGAACAAGAAAAAAAGGCTGTCTCTGCCTATTACGCATCTGTAACGTATATGGATGCCCAAGTAGGAAAAGTTTTAAAGACTTTGAAAGAAGAAGGCTTGGAAGACAATACCATAGTTATTTTCACTTCGGATCATGGGTTTCACTTAGGGGAACATAGTTTTTGGATGAAGGTAAGTCTACACGAGGAATCGGTCAAAGTGCCTCTTATTATCAAAGTACCAGGTAAAAAACCAGCTGTATGCCACTCCTTTACCGAACTGTTAGACCTATACCCAACGATTTCAGCATTGGCCGGACTCAAATATTCTAAAAACCTACAGGGAAAATCTTTGATCAAAACTCTGGACGACCCTACTTTTAAGGTAAGGGATATGGCCTTTTCTGTCTCTCAAGGTGGAAAATCATTTTTGCTCCGCAATACCGACTGGGCTTATATACAATATGACGAGGATGCCGCTTCAGGAATAGAATTGTTCGACATGAAAAAGGACCCCGAACAATTTACCAATCTGGCCCAATCCTCGGAACATGCACATATTGTTGCTTTTTTCAAGAAAAGATTAGTACAAAAGCTAAGAGAGGTACGAAACAATGACCTAGAAATTGATTACAGTATACAACGGTAATACGAGTAGATACTATCTTGGTTTTTTTATAGTATTCTTGAGAGAATTTCAATTCGACTAGCCCTTCTTCCCATTAACATAATCCTGAAGATACGAATATCTTGGTGTCAACTTGCCGTCTTTGGTCATGCGGGCACGTTCTAAAACTCCGTCTTTATCTCCATTAAAAAACGCAGGAATGACGTGCTTTACAAAAGCCTCGCCGAAACCCATGCTAGCATCGCGCGGCAGTTCAGCAGGAAGGTTGTCTACCGCCATTACGGCGATGGCCTCGGGCTTCCTAAAATCGGTCTCCGATTCTGATCGGGAATCATAGCCGTATATTGGATCGGCTATGGTCGACGGCCGTAGGGTACTGCCAATAGGACCATCGATATCACAACTGATATCGGCCACCACTTTTATTTTAAAATCAGGGTGTTTGGCATCGGCACGCGTATATAAATAAGGGGCACCATCACCATAAAAATGCCCTGCAATATAGAAATCGGTTACTTTGGCAAAGCGAAAAAAATTAGATTTGTATTCTTCAGGATTATCAAAAAAATCTTGCATACACCCCTTTACCCCATCTTTTCTGAGATTGTACTCCGAAACATCATCTTGACAATAAACGGCTTCATCAAAATATTTTTCTAAATATTCTTGTATACCCACTTTCTTTATATGCATGGTATCAAGCATTTCTTTGGCCCCGTTACCTACCCTACCCTTACCGGTCAAAAATATTTTAATATTGGGGAGCTGTATTTTTTGTAGTTCAAAAATCAATGCTTGCAGATCCGCTAAGCTTTCGGCTTTTGGCAATTGAAACAGCTCAAATTTTAGTCCGTATGCCCTTAACCCATTATACGCCCCAACAATACCCGCATAGCGGCCAAAGGCTACCACACGTTTTTTGTTTTCATCAGTTAATACCTCATGGTCATAGAGTTCTATATTCTGATCTAAAACCGCCAAAAGAAGTTCTCTATTATACGACTGTTTTTTTATGGTATGTGAAAAGAAAAAGTATTTTTTATTGGGAATCAAAGATTTGATCGGCACTTCTTTTACCCCGAGCAATACGTCACATTGCTCCATTGTGGAAGCTACTTGGACCCCAAGATTTTCATATTCCAAATCGGTGAAAATACGTATGGGTGAAGGTTCTACAACAATTTTGGCTTTTTCATGAGTAGAAAGGACTTTTTGGCAGGCTAGGGGAGATAATACTACGCGCCTATCGGGCGGATTTTTACGTTCTCTGATGATTCCGAACTTCATAATATTGTTTTGGTATAAATTTTGAACTAAAATTAAGGCGAATTGTAGTGGTGCACAAACTTTTTGTTAGCTTTGCTGCCGCGTTAGGGATAGCAGTGATATCCTTTTCATTTTTGAAAAGATAAAACGAATAGCCCGCCAATTGCAACGATAGTGGAAATTGGAACGCCATAAAAATGTTCATTGAAAAAAAAGATGAGAAACAATGATTTTCTGAAACACCTTCAGGATTCAAATTGTTTGCGGTTCGCTTTGCGTACCTAACTCATTGAAGGGGCCGACTGGTTTTGACAACGAGACCAATGGCAATGTAAGCATGTCGAGCGCTGACATACAGCTCGTTAATCTCATATTTCACACTTTTAAAAGGCGATAATAATTACGCTCTTGCCGCTTAATCTGAATTATAGTAAGATTAGCCTCGTCCTTACTAGGTAGGGAAGCGAGATGTTCCTGGATAGCCCTTGTTGACGGCGATTCATTATGGAGCACCATAAAAGTCAACATAAGGGTGGTATTGCTTTGGTACCATCACCAAAACCTTAAGAAGCTAAGTGTGTATTAGGCTGTTTCTAGTCAGGTACGTATCGAAAATCAATTAGAAACTAAACATGTAGAAGACTTTGTAATTGCTTGATTGGACGGGAGTTCGATTCTCCCCGGCTCCACGAGACTCAAAAATACGCAACAGATTGGAGTTTGAGAAAACACCAAACTTGTTTGAGTGTTTTTGAAACTTCAAGATGTCTATTACCATGGTAATGGGTATTTTTATTTGCAACATTGCGAGCTTCAGAGAACAACAACGTTATTCTCCCCGGCTCCACTATTAGAGTATCAAAATGATACAAAAACCTGTAAATCGTTGATTTACAGGTTTTTTAATTTTATTTAATTTCATTTGATATCAGATAATACCATTAAAAAGGATACTTATTCGGTGAGTATTTTATCATTAAAAAACACTCGCCGATTTCTATTTAATTTACTGATAATATGTTAATTATATAATATACGACTATATTTATTTATGCTAAAAATCGCATGAATAATGAATAAAACTTTTTCACAGCTTTTTTACTTAAAAGGAAAGCATACTGACAAACATGTAAAAGTGCTGATATACTTACGATTGAACGTAGATAGTCAACGAAGTGAGCTGAGCATTTCTCGCAAAGTTGACCCTGAAAAATGGAGTGCGCGAACTGGGAGAATGCGCGGTTCTGGTATGGAAGCAACAACCTTAAATCAATATATTGACACCGTTCGTAGTAAAGTAAATCGAATTCACAACCAATTGGTTGAAGAAGACAAACCATTTACAGCTCTGGATATCAAAAATATTTATCAAGGCAAGGATAAAGAGGTTAAAATGCTCTTAGAAGTATTCGAAGAACATAATCGACAAATGAAAAAACTGGTCGACAAGGAGTTTGCCATAGGCACTTGGAAACGGTATTTCACTACTAGAAACCATGTTGCAGAGTTCATAAGCGCTGAATACAAAAGGGAAGATCTAGCTGTGCAAGATGTGGACTTAAAGTTTATTACCCGTTTCGAGTACTTTATGAAATCGGTCAAAGATTGCAACCATAATAGTTCATTAAAATATATCAACAACTTTAAAAAAATAATCCGAATGGGCGTTGCCAATGGTTGAGTTGAGAGAGACCCATTTTACAATTACAAGGTAAAGTTCAAATGGGTAGATCGTAAATTTCTATCCTTCGAAGAATTACAACGTTTGGTCGATCTAGAACTTAACTGGCCACGAATTGATATAGTTAGAAATATGTTTGTGTTCCGCTGCTATACAGGGCTTGCCTATATTGATATACAAAAATTAAATCAAGATAATTTGGTCAAAAATATTAATGGAGGACTCTGGATTGAAGCGAAACGTACTAAAACCAATGCAAAATTTAGTATTCTCTTAATTCCTACAGCCCTTGCAGTTTTAGAAAAGTATCAAGACCATCCTAAAGTAATCAGTAGAGAGTGTGTACTGCCTGTATTGAGCAATCAAAAGTCCAATGCTTATCTCAAAGAAATAGCCGACCTCTGTGGTATTAAAAAAAATTTGACTACCCATTTAACCCGACATACCTTTGCGACTACAGTTACGCTTTCCAACGGGGTACCGATTGAAAATGTTGGTAAAATGTTAGGACATAAAAATCTACGAACTACACAACATTATGCCAAAATCATAAATAAAAAGGTGGAGTATGATATGGCAATTTTGAAAGAGAAGTTATCAAAATCAGAACCAAAAATCCTAAAAAAATAAAGCACCTCCTTTAAGCTTTTGTAGCCTTCCCTAAGCTAGAACAGCATTTTCAAAGAAAAATAAAGTGTTGTTTTTAGGCTATGATTGTCCCATAAGTAGTAACTCGAGAAAGCGAATTGCAGACAAACTAGAAGAACTCAATGTAGG
>JASFYU010000133.1:0-26026 GCA_045046905.1 Flavobacteriaceae bacterium
TGATGATTTTTTTCCACTTCTCGCTAAATTTCTTCAAATTAACCCGTTAGTCTTTCTAAAATTCAGCTTCGAATTGAATAAAAAAGCATCTAAACTGTAAACAAATCTTAGGTCGAACTCAGGTTTCTAGGTTATAATTGCGATCATCGATAAGAACATCTCCCTTTAAAATATGTTTGTCACCACAAAGAATTCTTTTTTGCCACGGTAAAAAAGAAAAATGTTCATCGAGCCACTCGCTTTTTTCTAAAAGTGAGTTTGGAAATTGCATGGCGGCTGATGCGATATATACATCGTGCTTTAGCGTCAGTTCTTTTAAAACTTTTTGAGCGTCTTCAATAGGGGTGAGATTTCTGAAAAATCCAATGGTATTAGTCTGCTTTTTTATACTGGCCTGTCTTTCCGAAGGAACTGCTTTCCATACTTCCTTACCCCAACATTCTTTCAAGCTCAGATTTTCTTGAAAATCATAATTATACAGTTTTATAAGGGCACCATAGGTATCGGCAATCACCTCATCCATATCCACGAAAATAGTCATAGCTTAAATTTTATACGAAGTTCGATAAAACATAGTTGTAGTGCCACAATTGTTGAAAAGATAATTTATGGACATATAAATAGAAGCCTTCACGTTTTCGTCAAGGGCCTATAATGAGTAATCAGTCTTTTTCAGTCCTTGCGAGTTTTATGTCAAAAACAAGTCTACCACTTCTGGTTTTTAAAATTCGTCGCCTTTGCAAAGGCAACGGTATGTGATAAATAGTCCTCCAAATTATAGTCGGGAATGGGCAGTATGCTCTCTAATAGCGAGGTGTCCCATTCATTGGGTTTTGAAGTGAGATAGGGCGTAAGGTGCACCCCAATAGTCTCATAATAAAATTGTTCTAGTTTCGATGTGAATCCCGTACTGTGGTCTATTAATTCTTGGGTAAAGCTAAAATTGACAAAGTCTATGACCTCAAATATTTTGCATATTCCGTTCATCATATTGGTTTCATGAGAATGAACAATGTTCAATTGTTCAATATCGGTTTCCAGTACTTTTACGATAACTTTTGCGGCATAATCTGTAGGTATAATGTTCAGTCCGGTATGGCTATGGGTAGTGATCCGTACGGTATCTTTTGATTTGTTGTTGTGAAAGAATTTGGCAAAGAGATAGAACACCATATATTTTGATATAAAGAAATTAGGTGTTTCATCAATATTCCCGCCAAGAACACTGGGCCGTAAGATTTGGATGGGAATATTCTTGTTTTTTCCCTCGGCCATTAAGAACTTTTCAGAAGCATGTTTAGAGGCTTCATAATGGTTTCTATGGCTTTCTATGATTTTGTCAGTGTAGTCGTTCTGTAGCCTGCCCCCGATATCTCCGGCAGAAAATGCGGTACTTATATAGACGAATTTAGCGATATACGGAGCAAAAGCAGTAAAGATGGCTCTAGTGAACTCGAAGTTTTCTTTAAAGACCTTATCCTTGGCAGAGGGCTCTGTTGATAGGTTTACATAGCCTGCAGAATGTATGAAAAATGCTATTTTTTCCTCGGGGACAAAAGATAAAGGATTTAGGAGTTCTTTGGCGTCGACTATTTGTACCTTTTTAGCGATTTCATCGCGGTTTTTTTTAATAAATTCTGGGGCATATAAGCTCCCAAGCATGTTCTTTATTCTGGCTTCAGGGCTAGTGGTTCCTTTTTTTCTGACAGGCAGGTAGATTTTTTCAATGCGGTCAAGGTATAGCTCCAATACTGAAAATAATATTCGAGAGCCTAGGGTGCCCGTTGATCCTGTTAAGAGTATATGCATTGTATCTATCGATTTTTGTTGTTGAAGAGCTCGTCTCTTCCCTTGACCTATAAATACAGAGCGCTTTTAATGGGCGATTAGGCTGTGTTCTAGGTCTATTTAGGCGGTTTAGTATCTGTAATACTCTGGCTTGTATGGCCCCTCAACGGTTACCCCAATATAGTCGGCCTGGTCTTTTCGAAGTTCGGTAAGTTCGGCCCCCAAGCGTGATAAATGTAGCTTGGCCACTTTTTCGTCTAGATATTTAGGCAGCATATAAACCTCATTTTTATAGGAGGTGCTGTTTTTCCAAAGTTCTATCTGGGCCAGGGTCTGATTGGTGAAAGAGTTGCTCATTACAAAACTTGGGTGCCCTGTAGCACAGCCTAGATTTACCAAGCGGCCTTCGGCTAAAAGAATAATGTCCTTTCCTTCTATGGTATATTTATCGACCTGTGGTTTGATTTCATCTTTGGTATCTCCATAATTCTTGTTCAGCCAGGCCATATCAATCTCGTTATCAAAATGGCCGATATTGCAGACAATAACCTTGTCTTTCATCGCCCTAAAAGCAGACTCTTGAATAATGTCTTTATTGCCCGTAGTCGTGATAATGATATCGGCATTGCCGACAACGGTTTCTAGTTTTTTGACCTCGAATCCGTCCATACAGGCCTGTAATGCACAAATAGGGTCAATCTCGGTCACGGTAACAATGGCGCCGGCGCCTTTAAAAGAAGCGGCTGTGCCTTTGCCGACATCGCCATAACCGGCAACGACTACTTTTTTCCCGGCCAACATGGTGTCTGTAGCACGGCGGATTGCATCGACGGCACTTTCGCGACATCCGTATTTATTATCGAATTTAGACTTGGTGACCGAATCATTTACGTTGATGGCGGGCATTGGTAGCGTTCCATTTTTTACACGTTCGTAAAGGCGGTGTACGCCCGTAGTGGTTTCTTCCGATAGGCCCTTGATTCCTTTGGCCAATTCAGGATAGTCGTCCAAGACCATATTGGTCAAATCTCCACCGTCGTCTAAAATCATGTTCAAGGGTTGGCGATCTTCGCCAAAGAATAGGGTTTGTTCAATACACCAGTTGAATTCCTCTTCGTTCATGCCTTTCCACGCATAAACAGGTATTCCGGCGGCTGCAATGGCCGCAGCAGCATGGTCCTGAGTTGAAAAAATATTGCAAGAACTCCAGGTCACCTCGGCGCCCAGGGCAATCAAAGTCTCGATGAGTACAGCAGTTTGAATGGTCATATGAAGGCATCCGGCAATACGAGCGCCCTTAAGCGGTTGCTCACCTTGGTATTCCTCACGAAGCGACATCAAGCCTGGCATTTCTGCTTCAGCCAATTCGATTTCTTTTCTTCCCCAGTCGGCCAAGGAGATATCTTTTACTTTATTGGGGGTATAGGAAACAGTTTTGGTGCTCATATCCTTTTTTATTTTTACTTTTGTTCTACGCTACTTTGACTACTTTTTTAGTGGTCGCAAAGTTACGAATATCCTATATAAAGGTATGCCTCTTTACAAGACAATAGTAGTAGATGGTTCAATTACGGTTTATCTTTGGAAGATTGAGGAATCTGAAACCCAGCTTTCTGAAAGAATTCAGTTGACACAGCATTGCCAGAGTCGTTTTGACAGAATGAAATCTGAGCTGCATCGCAAGGGTTTTATGAGTATACGACATTTGATGGCCGTGGCAGGGTATGTCGATGCGGATCTGTACTATAATCAAGATGGCAAACCGCACTTAAAGGATGGCAGGCATATTTCGATTACCCATTCGCATCATTTTACCGGAATAATTGTAAGTGACCACAAAGAAGTTGGTATCGATGTTGAAAAACAGCGTGATAAGATTTTGCGAATCGCATATAAATTCACCCCTATTGAAGAATACCGTACCATGGCCAATAGTGAGGCCTTGATTCGAAAATTGACTCTTGTTTGGGGGGCCAAGGAAGCCCTCTACAAGATATATGCTCAAACGGGCCTTAGTTTTTTACATCATATTAACATTTCAGATTTTCGTCTTTCTGCCAGTAGTACTATCGGTGAGATCTTCTATGAGGGAAAAGCGTCCTATTATGATATTGACTTTTTAGAGTTTGAAGGGTTTAGCTGTGTGTACGCTGTTAAAAAAGTTGATGGATCAGTGATTTAATTTTTTATGATTCAAATTGAATTTAATATTTCACCTAACACCTAACACCTAACACCTAACACCTAACACCTAACAATGAACATATCAGTAGAACTTACCTTTTCACCTTTACAGGATGATTTTGAGGAACACATCATCAGCTTTATAAAAAAGCTTCGGGCATCGGGGCTTACCATTTTAGAAAACCCCTTAAGTACACAGGTATATGGTAGTTATGATGAGGTCATGACTCTATTGCAATTTGAAATAAAAGAAGCATTTGAGTTGATGAACAAAGGGGTGTTGTTTATGAAAATCGTAAAATCAGATAGAAGCGGGTATGAACCACATTTTTGATTTTTTTATCGACCCCTATCGAGATAAGGCGGTGTATATAATCATTCTTGAAATGATAGTTCTCGTGACCGGTATCATGAGTGTATGGTTTGCCAAGAAGGAAAACATTTTGGTTTATCCCACAGGCTTGATCGCCACAGTAATCACCGTATATCTTTTGTTCAGAGAAGAACTTATGGGTGATATGATGCTGAATTTTTACTTTTCAATAATGAGTATATATGGTTGGTGGAATTGGGCAAGAACCAAGAACAACAAAAAGGTCGTACAAATTTCTAGAACAACATCAAGGGAAAAAGTAATAGGGTTCGCCCTCTTCGTATTGACTATGGTAGTGACCTATGGGGTGTATAAAGCATTTGGGGTGAATATTGAACTATCGAACTATATTGATATTTTCACCTCTGGGCTCTTTTTTACCGGTATGTGGTATATGGCACTTAAAAAAATAGAGAATTGGACACTGTGGATTATTGCAGATATTATAACAATACCCTTATATGCATATAGGGGGTTGGGCGTACTTTCACTTCAATATCTTATATTTACCATCTTGGCAATACTAGCGTATATCGAATGGAAGAAAAGTTTAGACAAGAGCCTTCTGACCTTATAAAAATTGCACTTTTTGGTCCTGAATCAACCGGTAAGACCACGATTTCAGAGCAATTGGCCAGATATTACAATACCATTTGGGTGCCCGAGTACGCTAGAGAATACCTTCAGAAAAAATGGAATGATGAGCGCAAGACCTGTGAGCCCAAAGATTTATTGCCCATTGCGGAAGGTCAAATGCGCTTAGAAAACACCCTGACTAAAAAAGCGACCAAAATTCTGGTTTGCGATACCGATCTGTTGGAGACCAAGGTCTATTCGGAAGCCTATTATATAGGACATTGTGACCCTATTTTAGAAAAATATGCTTTGCTAAACACCTATGATCTGTATTTTTTGACCTATATCGATATCGCTTGGGAACAAGACGATCTTCGTGATAAACCAAAGGAGCGTGAAGAGATGTTCACGTATTTTAAGGCCACTTTGGAAAAGTACAATCGAAATTTTGTTATTTTAAAAGGAGACAAAAAAACACGTTTAAGAACCGCCGTAGAATATATTGACAAACTATTGAACATATGATACAACTTTCAGAGAAAGATTTAAAACAATTGTCAGAGAAGGGCATATCTCAAGAAAAAGTACAAGATCAGATCAAAACCTTTAAAAAGGGAGTTCCCTTTGTGTTTTTGGGAAAGGCGGCCGTAATTGGAGATGGAATTATACGATTTACCCACGAAGAAGAAGAAAGTTTGATTCGGAATTTTGAAAAGGAAAGAAAGAATTTATCTCTTCTTAAATTTGTTCCTGCCTCTGGTGCCGCTTCTAGAATGTTCAAGGCCCTGTTTAATTTTCTAGATACCTTTGATTCTTCTAAAGAAACTCTCAAGGCCTATATTCAGCGTACTAATGATCAGGCCATCGAATTATTTTCGGAAAAGATGGCTGGTTTTGCGTTTTATCGAATCGTGCAGGATAGAATATCAGATAAGGCCGCTTCTAAAGATGAAGAAGTTTATTTGTTTGTAAGAGAGTTGCTTTCTGATGATGGACTCAATTTCGGGTTTTACCCCAAAGGCCTTTTGCCATTTCATGATTATGGTGATTATACCGCTACTCCCTTTGAAGAACACCTGAAAGAAGCCAATTTATATAGTAAGACTAATGATACAGCCCGTTTGCACTTCACCATTTCCGAACAACATGCTGCAATGTTCAAGGAACAATTAAATTGTATTAATGAGCGTGTGTCGAAAGAAACAGGAGCGTCTTTTGATGTAGGTTATTCCTATCAAAAATCATCAACAGATACAATTGCGGTGGATATGGATAACAATCCATTTCGAAATGGCGATGGGTCGTTACTTTTCAGACCTGGAGGTCATGGCGCTTTGATCGAAAACCTGAATGAACAAGAGGCCGATATTGTGTTTATCAAAAATATTGATAATGTTGTGGTTCGCGAATCAATTCAAGAAGTGGCGAACAGCAAAAAGGTTTTGGCGGGTATGCTCTTACAGGTTCAGCAAAAAGCTTTCGAATACGCCAAGATCCTTGAAACCGGAGATATATCAGAAATTGATATGACCCAGATAAAGAGCTTTCTTGAAAAAGAGTTGAATGTGAGGTTTTTAGATGAATATTATAGTTTTAACCAAACCGAACAAATCAAGGTCTTAAAAGCTAAAGTCAACCTGCCTATACGTATCTGTGGTATGGTGAAAAATCAAGGTGAGCCCGGGGGCGGCCCATTTTGGATTCAAGATACCTCTGGCCATATTTCATTGCAGATTATAGAATCTGCACAGATTGATATGTCAGATAATAATCAAGTAGATATTCTAAAGAATTCAACTCATTTTAACCCTGTGGATCTCGTCTGTGGCATAAAAAATCACAAGGGTGAAAAATATAATTTACTGAACTTCGTAAATACTAGGCAGGGTTTTATCACAGAAAAAACCAAAGAAGGTAGGGCTTTGAAAGCTTTAGAACTTCCCGGACTGTGGAACGGAGCTATGGCCTTTTGGAATACGATTTTTGTAGAAGTGCCCTTGATTACGTTTAATCCCGTTAAAACTGTAAACGATCTATTAAAGCCGGCGCATCAAAATAAATAATCAATATAACTACCTGTAAAACAATTAAGTGCGCATTTATGCGCACTTTTTTTATCTTTAAAAGTGACGTATTGCTAAAATGTGGGTCTTATTAATTGAGACCCATGTATGGGGTGTCAAATTATAGTCAGAGGTATGAAAGATTATTTATTAATAGCACTTTTTACGGCAAGTATATCGGCATTTTTAATTGCAGTGTACATTATTGTTTCTCCGATGTTTTTGGACAAGGAGAAAACGGTAAAGGAAAAGGTTTATAGTTTAATTAAAAACAAGGATTAGCGAAGTAACAATTCTAGGTGTTGTTACAATCTTTTGGCCGCATTACAAATAAAGGATCAAGATAGAATATATATGGGTAGAAGTACTATCAATACTATAGAAGAAAAAATAGATGAATTACCAGATAATGCTATACAAACACTAACTATTTATTGTCTGGTGGCCAACAAGTAAAAATGATATAATATTTTCATATATCGATTCGAGGGCAATATATGTTACTTCTTAGTATACTGTATTGAAAATGTGACTTATGTTATATACCTTGAATTTGTTTGTTTGGTTGGAAAGGCTGCTTCGGCAGCCTTTTAATTTGTAGCCTAGTTTGATTAAAGATATTAGCTGTATTTTCTTCGGATGTGATGCTTATTTTCCAATTATCACTAAATGAACTTCTTAAGCAATAAGAATCCCCCTAGGCTCTGCCTCGGGGATAGTCGGTTTCAAGAATTTTTTTATTTTCAAGAATCATCTAAACTGTATACAAGTATTAGATCCAACTCAGGGTACTGGTTAATTTAGCATAATCGGGTTCAAGAAGTTTTGTATTGTCGCAGTCTTGAAATAAAACCCTTTTTATCAACTATTATTTTGTAGATATAATTATCCTGTTCTATCTTTACCACCATCTCAAAAGGGGTGCTTGTTAAGGCAGGCTGAGATTATACCCAATGAACCTGGGCGGGTAATGCTGCCAAGGGAGGCGATAATCGCCATTAGGTTATTTATACGTGTATCCGTGAATTTTCAGGAACACAAAAATCAAGTACTAACAAGAATAATAGCCCCTTTTATTCGTAACATTTTTACGAATGAAAACTATTTTCACAACATTGGGCCTTGTCGGCCTGAGCATGGGCATATCTGCCCAAGAACAACAATCGGATTCCTTAGCAGCTAAAAAAATTATCTTAGATGAGGTTTTGGTATCCGCTATTCGGGTAACCAATGAATCTCCAGTAACATTTTCAAACCTTACAAAAGAGGCGTTTGCCAGCCGAAATTTAGGACAAGACATTCCCATTCTTATGAATTTTTTACCGGGAGTGGTCACCACAACAGACGCAGGTGCAGGGGTCGGCTACACGAGTATACGTGTTCGCGGTAGCGATGCGACCCGAGTGAATGTCACCATCAACGGCATTCCGTATAATGATGCCGAGTCTCAGGGTACTTTTTGGGTAAATATGCCCGATTTTGCATCCTCGATAGAGAGCGTGCAATTACAGCGAGGTGTAGGCACATCAACTAATGGGTCCAGTGCTTTTGGAGCAAGTCTTAATCTTTTGACCGATGCAGTTTCTGATAAAGCCTATGTGCAAATTTCTTCTTCAATAGGAAGCTACAATACATTGAGGAACAATATTAAGTTTAGCACCGGCTTGCTCAATGAGCATATTGAGGTTTCTGGTCGATTATCACGAATAGCATCTGATGGGTATATAGATAGGGCTTCTTCTAAACTACAATCCTATTTCTTGCAGGGGGCGTATAAGAGTGAGAATACCTTGGTAAAAGCATTGCTTTTTGGAGGACATGAAATCACATACCAAGCGTGGTATGGTACCCCATTGGCTAGAATAAATAATGATCAGGCAGGAATAGAACAGTTTATTTCAGAAAATTTTCTTTCTGATGCAGAGGCCGATAATCTGCGTAATTCTGATAGGCGATATAATTATTATACCTATGAAAATGAAGAAGACAATTACAAACAAGACCATGCCCAATTACTTTGGAACCAGAAAATTTCAGAAAATTGGAGTACCAATATTGCCTTACATTACACAAATGGCAGAGGATATTTTGAGCAATATAAGGTAGAAGATGATTTTGCTACCTATGGTTTTACACCTATAAATGTTGATGGCGAAGAAGTAAATACCACAGATTTAATTCGCCGTCGTTGGTTAGACAATGATTTTTACGGCACCGTTTTTTCGGCGAATTACACCGATAAAAAAGTGAACCTATTCTTAGGTGGAGGATGGAACACCTATGAAGGTGCCCACTTTGGAGAAGTTATTTGGGCCCGTTTTGCTAGTAATAGTACTATAAGAGATAGGTACTATGATAATGATTCAAAGAAAACGGACTTTAATTTATATGCCAAAGTCAATTATAAATTGAATAAACAATGGAGCTTGTTCGGAGATCTACAGTATAGAACAGTAGGGTATAGTGCCAATGGCGCAGATACAGGATTGGTCGACGACACTTTTAATTTCTTTAATCCTAAAGCAGGTATTGTCTATGATGTAAACAAAAACAACAACTTCTATTTTTCCTATGCCGTGGCGAATCGTGAACCCAACAGAAATGATTATAAAAATGGAAGCCCCAAACCCGAAAAATTGAATGATTTTGAGTTGGGATGGCGTTTTGTTTCTCCCAATATTCAACTAAACGCCAATATGTACTATATGAGTTATAAGGACCAATTGGTGTTGACAGGTGAGTTGAATGATGTTGGCGCTCCTCTAAGAGAAAATATTGGTGATAGTTACAGAATGGGATTGGAAATTGATGCCAATGTGCAGTTGGGGAACAAATTTGTTTGGAGACCCAATATTGCTTTGAGTACTAACAAAAATCTAGATTTTGTATTTCAGCGTGATGGGGTTCTTCAAGATTTGGGAAATACGAATATTGCATTCTCTCCTCGTATAGTTGTGGGTAATATAGTGGCCTATTCTCCCCAGGAAAATGTACAGCTGTCTTTATTGACCAAGTTTGTGGGTAAACAATATATGGGCAATATAGATGCTAAAGCCTCGGTATTGGAGGCGTATTCACAAACTGATTTTAATGTGCAGTATGTAATTGAAACAAATTCATTTATAAAGAGTATTGTGCTATTTGGCTTAATAAACAATATATTTAATAAAGAATATGTATCCAACGGGTATTTTTTCACCTATGACGATACATGGTCTGTTGCCGACCAAACAACAACGATTGAAGGTGCGGGCTATTACCCGCAGGCAGGAACCAACTTTTTGTTGGGAGCCACTTTTAATTTTTAGAGTACGTACTTGTTTAAAAATGACCCCGCAATTTTGCGGGCCATTTTTTAATAACGGATTTAATAATAGGGCCTTTTACGAAATTCTGACTTTGAGTTAGTCTTTAATTGGTTTTTTATAGGAAAATCTTCGATGAAAAAATGTAAAGCCAAATTTTGGCTAATGTAAAAAGCGACTGGTCGCTACCATAATTGATGCACATAAGGTTTAATATACATCTCGTAAATCGTATCTACAGCTTTACATTGTTGATCACTTAATGAATCTAAATCCATGGCTGTACTATTCGAACGTAAATGTTCTTTTTTAGAGGCACCAGGTATGATACAGCTTATTTCAGGGGCATCAAGAATCCACCGTAATGCTATAGGGGCTAGGTTTTTGGTATCTGGGAAAATGGCTTTTAATTCTTCCACGGCTTTTAAGCCTATATCATAAGGAATACCTGAGAACGTCTCTCCCTTGTCAAAAGCAGCGCCTTCACGGTTAAAGAAACGGTGGTCTTCTTTGTCAAATTTAGTATCGGAAGAGAATTTACCTGTGAGCAAGCCACTCGCTAAAGGAACACGAACAATAAGACCTATATCTTTTTTTGCAGCTTCTGCAAAGAAATGTTCTTTTGGGCGTTGACGAAACATATTATAAATAATCTGTACCGTGGTTACGTTGGTAAATTCAATACCTTTCAAAGCCTCTTCGACCTTTTCTACACTAATACCCAAGTTTTTTATTTTCCCTTCGTCTTTTAACCTATCGAAAAGCTCAAAAATCTCAGGGCGATAGTATACCTCTGCCGGTGGGCAATGCAATTGGATAAGGTCTAAACACTCCAAACCCGTATTTCTTAGGCTATCCTCTACAAATTTTCGCAGTAGCTGTGGGGTATAATTTTCATTTATATGCGGATTTATCTGCCTTCCGCATTTAGTTGCGACAATTATTTCTTCAGTTCTAGAACGTACTATACGGCCTACGACCGCTTCACTTAATCCGGCCTCATAAACATCGGCAGTATCAATAAAATTAATACCAGAGTCGATGGCCTCATTGATGATTTTTTCTGCCAATGCATTATCGAAGCCAGAACCCCATTTTCCGCCTACCTGCCATGTGCCAAGAGATATTTCAGAAATATTTAAATTTGTTTTGCCTAGTCTTCTATAGTTCATTTTGAGTTGATTAATTAAAAACCACCACTACGTTTCCGCTAAAAGAAGTTCTGTATTCCAGCATATCAAAATACCGGTTGCCGTCATCGGGGCGGTTCAATAGTTGGCCTGTAAACAGGCTGTATTCATAATCTTCACAGGAGCAGGTCGCCGTTTGCCCCTTAAGAGTCATAATTGAACAGTCGTTGGGCGCATGATTGGGGCAACTTACTTCAAAGGCCCTAAATTGATTAAAGCCGCTGTTTATCACAAAAACACCACGTGTACCCAGACTTTGGTTCGTGATTTTGACGGCACTTCCAGTATTGGTGAGAGGGCTGTACAAGGGTAAATTGAGATTAAGGTCGAAACGGAAACCGATTTCTTGTAGGAAGGGGTTTCTGTTGGTTTGGTCTTTATTGCACGATATTAGAAAAACCAATAGGAGTGTACTGCAAATGAGCTTCATATAGGATGTTGAATTAAGAAAACTTAAACAAAAGTGAGCAAAAAATATGTATATTTGCGTTAAATCCTCTCTAAAAAAACGGTGCAAAGCACAGTTCATGTAGGGGATTTTTCTATTTATTAAACGAGGAAGTTATGAGTAACGTATCCTATTACACAGCAGAAGGGTTAAAAAAACTACGAGAAGAGCTTGATTATTTTCGTGATATAAAACGTCCGAAAGCTTCACAGGACATAGCTGAAGCCCGGGATAAGGGTGATTTGTCAGAAAACGCCGAATACGATGCGGCCAAGGAGGCCCAAGGCCTATTGGAAATGAAAATATCAAAAATGGAGGGGGTTTTGTCCAATGCCAGATTGATTGATGAATCTCAGTTAGACACTTCAAAAGTATTGGTGTTATCGACGGTAAAATTAAAGAACCACAATAATGGTATGGAGATGGAGTATACCTTGGTCGCTGAAAGTGAGGCCGATTTGAGTACCGGAAAAATTTCGGTCAATTCTCCTATTGGTAAAGGTCTTTTGGGGAAAGAAGTCGGTGATACCGCAGAAATTTCCGTGCCCAACGGCACCTTGAAATTTGATGTTTTAGAGATTTCTAGGTCTTAATATAGTACATATAAAGAAGTTAGAACCCATCAATTTTGATGGGTTTTTTGTTTTATTCCCACCAGTGGGTTTAACCTGCCTATGCTGGCAGGCAGGTGCCCTGCGATGCCCGCCCGCTTATGAAGAGGCCTTGCATTGAAATGTTAAACTTTGTTTCCTTTTAATACCTCGTATGCGCGCATCGAGGTAGTTTATGTATATTTATCAAGATATAAAGAACTTATATGTCAACCATTTTCACCAAAATAATCAAAGGAGAAATTCCCTGTTATAAAATAGCGGAGGACGATGATTTCTTTGCTTTTTTAGATGTCAACCCTAATGCTGAGGGGCATACGTTATGTGTTCCTAAAAAGGAGGTCGATAAAATCACGGATCTAGACGAGAAGACCTATATGGGCCTAATGGCCTTTTCGCGAAAAGTGGGCATGGCCATTGAAAAAACTATCGATTGTAAGCGCGTGGGAATAACGGTAATCGGCTTAGAGGTGCCGCACGTACATGTGCATTTAATTCCTCTAAATAGCATGCAGGACGCCACTTTTCAAAATAAAATAGCACTTGAAGAAGATGAGTTTTTAGAAATAGCCGAGAAGATCCGTTCTAAAATCGAATAATACCTTCAATATACGCATAGGCCCCGGCTCCTACTAGGGCAATCAACAATAGCAGTAACACATAAAACAAGCTAGTAAATCGTAGCGATGCCTTTTCTGGGATTGCCAGTTTTTGGTTATACTCGAATATTCGCTCAATATCTTCCGTCCACCGTTCTGGGTAGATTATAGAATCACAGGTATTGCATTTAATCTGGTGCGTTACCTTGTTGGTAACCCTGTGGAAGAGTTTGCTATAGTTATGTTTTTGATAAAAGCTAATCCTCATGTCTTGCTTAAAACATTCGGGGCAATTGTTGGTCAGATCCGCCTCTTTGATGAGCTCTATTCTTTCCTGTGTCATACCTAAGTTTTTATTCCCACCAATGGGTTTAACCTGCCTATGCCAGCAGGCCTACCGACGGGAAAGGCAGGCTTGCATCGAAATGTTAAAGTTTGTTCCTTTTAATGCCTCGCGGGCCTGCCTGTCGGCAAAGGCATGCATGCCTCGAGTTAGTTTGCTCTTAAAGATATCTGCATTATGGTGCCTTGTTTGCTTGACGAATGCACTTTTATTTTTCCTTTATGATACTCTTCGATAATTCTTTTGACAAGTGATAGACCCAGGCCCCAACCCCTTTTCTTCGAAGTTACCCCAGGGTTGAAAATGCTCTGATAGTTGCTTTTTGGTATGCCATGCCCTGTATCGGAGACCAAAATGTTTACAAAGTTGCCATCGCGTATTATTTCAATGACTATGCTTCCTTTCCCTTTCATGGCATCTATGCCGTTTTTTACCAAATTTTCAATGGTCCAGTGATAAAGAGATGGGTTGAGCATAACAGAAAAACTTTCTATCTTAGAGTCGAACGAAAAATATATTAGTTTAGAGCTTCGCAGTTTAAGGTATTCATAGGCGTCTTTGGTCTCTTTAACAATATCATGAACCTTGAGTTTGGGTGACGAACCAATTTTAGAAAACCGTTCGGTAATGGTTTCAAGACGTGAAATATCCTTATCGATTTCCTTGGTAATTTCTGGGTTAATATTTTCTGCTTTAAGGAGTTCATTCCACCCCAAGAGCGAAGAAAGTGGGGTGCCGATTTGATGAGCGGTTTCCTTTGCCATTCCTGCCCAGAGCTTGTTTTGTTCAGAGGCCTTATTCGTTTTGAAGAAAAAGAAAATTACCGCCCCGAATAGGAAAATAATAAGCAATAGTGCCAGAGGATAATATTTTAATTTATTCAACACTCCAGAATTCCCATAATACAGGGTGGCGAGGTTCTCTTGCCCATCGCTAATCAATATCGGTGTGTTCTCATTCTGAAACTTTTGAATTTGTTTTCGAATATAAATTGAATCACCGGAACGGTCTAGGGGTATATTATTTGTTTTTATAGAACCGTCTTTATTGACCAATATCATGGGGGTAGAGGTATTGTTCTGAAAAACCTTTAAGTGTAGGTTACCAAGGTCAGCATCGGCCGATAAAGAAAGAAATTCAGATTGTGCACTTGCCCAAATCTCCATTTTAAGTCGTTCCTCTTCCTTGAATTTCTTAAAGAAGCTATTGGTGTTCCATAAAATAAGGCTTACGATAACAAAAGACGCTATCAATAGAATAATGTTCGAACTTTTGTTTTTGACGCTAAGATTCATTCAAATAGTTTCTTAATCTTAAAGATAACGCAAAATGCCATAAAATGGTGTGTGATATAAGATATGAAGACAATTTTCCTACCTTTATATTGTGGTATGAAAGAACTGATTTCTATAATCCCGTCCGATATTTCGACACCTATATTACAGGGGTATCTTCTTGGGGCCGTGGGTCCGAGGCCTATTGCCTTTGCGAGTACGTTAGATGAAAATGGAAGGCCTAATCTGTCGCCTTTTAGTTTCTTTAATGTATTTAGTGCAAACCCACCGATATTAATTTTTTCCCCAGCGCGAAGGCAAGGTCACCAAGGTAGAAGCACTAGGACAGGAGGGCGGAGCAGGAAACCTTATTTTTTCAGAAGTAGTAAAGCTTCATATTGCTACCTCTGTTTTGGATAAGGATGGGGGCATAGATAGCCATAAGATAGACCAAGTTGCCCATAGGGGTGGCAATTGGTATAGTAGGGCAAATAAAGGGATGTTCGAAGTACCAAAACCACTTTCTACTCTAGGAATAAGTGTTGATAATATTCCTGAACATATTCGATTGAGCAGGGTACTCACAGGAAACGATTTGGGTATGCTGGGCTATATCGATAAAAAACCCACCCAAGAAGAAGTAAATGACTTTGCAGTATCAAATCCTAGGGCATACGGTGAAAGCGAAGCGGACATTCATAGGAGGGCGCAGGAATACCTGCGGAACAATGAAGTCGCCACGGTATGGAAAATACTGATGGCGAAATGAGAATCATAGCACTTTTTGAATCCCATCAGCCGGTGAGGTAGCTTCGCGAATACTTGTATCAAATTAAATTTGTTCTGTCCTCATTCATACCTCGTATCTTTGCATCGAGGAAGTTGATTAAAAAAATCAAGATTCTTCTAATGGTTAGTTATTCTTGATAACTTCCTTATTTTATATTAGGAGGGTTATGGCAATACTATTATTTTTATAGACTTTTTAAAATAGGACGTAGAAAATTTTCAAAAAAATGGAAGTACAAGGAAAAATTAAGATGGTAGGGGAGACCCAAACTTTTGGAAACAATGGTTTTAGAAAGCGAGAAGTGGTCGTAACCACCGAAGAGCAATACCCGCAACATATCATGGTAGAATTTGTGCAGGACAAGACCGATTTACTCAACAATCATAGCGTAGGCCAAACTGTAAAAATAAGTATCAACCTTAGAGGTAGGGAATGGACAAACCCACAGGGTGAAGTAAAATATTTTAATTCTATTCAAGGATGGCGTATCGAAAACGTACAGAGCGATCAGCCTACGGAAGGGGTTCCGCCAGTGGCGCCAATAGAAGCTTTTGAGCCTGCGGATACTATCAATGAGGAAGATCACGACGACCTGCCTTTCTAGAAGTCTTAGTAAAATTATAGTAGGGTCCATTCACTTATATAAGTGGATGGACCCTAATTTTTGAAACCCTTTTTCATATTTTTATAAAAAAACTAATTGGAAAAGAAGAGAGAAAATAAGCCCATAATCATTCTTTCGAATCGATTAGAATTTCCTTCGCTCGAAAATGCGAATGCTGAAGGGCTATTGGCTATTGGCGGAGACCTGTCTCCCGAACGCTTGTTACTAGCCTATAAAAGCGGAATTTTTCCTTGGTTCAATGAAGATTCGCCCATACTTTGGTGGAGCCCCAATCCTAGAATGGTCCTTTATCCTAAAAAAATCAACATTTCAAAAAGCATGCGAAAGGTGATGAAGAGCAATCAATTTTCATTGACCAAGAATAGTTGTTTTGAGAAGGTCATTGATAATTGTGCTAGCACCAAGAGAATAGACCAAGACGGAACATGGATTACTGCCGCTATGAAACTAGCCTATATCGAACTTCATAAAAAGGGTCTTGCAAAATCATATGAAGTCTGGGAGAAAGGAGAACTTGTCGGTGGACTTTACGGTATAGATTTGGGTCATGTTTTCTGTGGTGAAAGCATGTTCGCTACTGTTAGCAACGCCTCTAAGTTTGCCTTTATAAAACTAGCTCAAGAATTAAATACAAAGAACTATACCCTTATAGATTGCCAAATATATACCAAACACTTAAAGAGTTTGGGGGCGGAAGAAGTACCAAGAGACCAGTTTGTCAGCATCCTAAAAGGTATGGCCTGAGATTGAGTTATAATGCTATTAAATCTTAGGTCGAACTCAGGTTATTATACAAGTAGGATTAATACAGTACACGGTCAAGATTTGTAGGCAGTGCCGTTCGTATTCGTTTTAAATCTCCTTCCGAATCAAACCATAATTCATAATCTTCTGCCTTGTCCTGCTTTTTGGCTCGAACCAGCAACCTATATTCATTACTGGCTAATAACAGGTTTTGAAAAGTATTTTTCAATGCCTCATTTTTAATTTTATTGTTGTCAATGGGGTACTCTTGCCAAATACGTCTGATCTTAAACCTCTTAAAAGCATCTGATATATAGGTTTTTATCTTGGTATAGGTCTCTTGGGGAATATCGATTTCCTTTATACGAAAGCCTGAGTTTATTAGATTTCCAGAGGTGTTATACTGTATGTGATAGTAAAGTCTATCTAATTTAAATTTTACGGCGTAGGTGGTTTTAGAGCTATCGACCTCTTTGTAATAGCGCACTTTTTTCATCTTATGCCCAAGGGTCATGAAATCTGAAGCCAAGTCTGGGAACTGTGATTTTTGAATGCGATGTTCCCGCTCCTGCCGGTCTTGAGCAAAAGTGATACATCCTAAAAAGAGAAAAACTGCGAGTATGTTATACTTCATCATATCGAAAACAATGAATTTCGTGGTCGTTAACCATTCCTGTAGCCTGCATATGCGCGTAGATTACGGTACTGCCTACAAATTTAAATCCCCTTTTCTTTAAATCTTTACTTAGGGCATCTGAAAGTGCTGTATTGGCTGGGGCACTCTTATAATTATCAATGCTGTTTTTTATGGGTTTTCCGTCGACAAAATTCCATATATACGTACTGAAACTCCCAAATTCTTTTTGGACTTCAATAAACGCCTGAGCATTTGTTACCGTTGCATTTACCTTTAGTTTGTTTCTGATGATACCGGCATCCTGTAAAAGTTCATCTTTTTTGGCCTGGTCGTACTGGGCGATTTTTTTATAATCAAACTGATCAAAGGCCTTTCTGAAATTTCCCCTTTTACGAAGAATGGTTATCCAGCTAAGACCAGCCTGAAAGGTTTCAAGAATCAAAAACTCGAATAGGGTGGCATCATCTTTTACGGGCACGCCCCATTCCAAATCGTGATAAGCCTCATAAAGTGAATCGCCCTTACACCAACCACATCTATGTTTTTCCATGGGAATAAGAATATGAATTTAAAGATATGTAAGTTTTTGAATGTTTGTGCTACCAATGTGACTTATGTTACCTTTTTGAAGTAGAGTAGGCATTATTTTTGTATTAAATTAATCATATGAACGTATTAGAAGATAAAGGTTTGATAGAAACTAGCGAGTATCTTATACAAGAAGCGCTTTTCAAGGCTATGTCATATAAGGAATACCGAGAAAAAGTAGCCCAATTGGTTGCAGAGGGTAAATCAACGGGAACGGAGCAGACAGAGCCTTTGGCCCAATATACCCTGCTTAATGATAAGCGAATGAAGCGCTTAGACAAGACCATTAAAGTTGATGAGGCATCGGCCGCTAAAATTGGCCAGTTGGATAAAAAAATAACTTGGCTCGTTTTGACTGAAAGTTGGTGTGCAGATGCCGCCCAAAGCATGCCAGTTATGAATAAGATTGCCGAGCAAAATGCCAATATTGATTTCAAAGTAATTCTTCGTGATGATAACCTAGAAGTAATGAATCGCTTTCTATACAATGGTACCATGTCGATTCCTAAGCTTATCTCTATTGATGATGAGACGGGTAAGGTGTTAGGCGAATGGGGCCCGAGGCCAAGTACCGCCACAGAAATGGTAAATACCTACAAAAAGCTTCATGGTAAATTGACTTCTGAATTCAAACAAGACCTTCAGCTTTGGTACAATAAGGATAAAGGTATAAGTACATTGGAAGGTTTAACGGGCCTTCTGTTGAAATAAGTAGGTAATAGTTCCTTTTTGAGATGCTTTGGTAGCAGTATTAAATTTTGCCCTTAGGGCATAGATGATGGCGTTGTCGACTAAACAACCATTGGACGTACCTGAGCTTTTTTCATTAAAACTGGCCTCAGTAACACTACCTAGGGCATTTACCTTAATATTGATGACCACTTTTCCGCCTTCGATACATGTGTAAATAGGGGGTGGTAGTCTAAGATTATTGCGGTTGACCAAGGAATAGGAAACCGATGTTTTTCTCTTGGCCAATATATTAGTGAACTCTTGTTTTTGGGCTTCTTTTTCGCTCAATTTCTGTTTTACTTCTTTCCGTTTTTTTGCCAGTTCCTTTATACGAGTGGCATATTCTGAATCAGATATAAGGTCGGAGAGGTCTTCGCTATTGCTGTTGGCTGCTTTTTCCTCTATTAATTCAGCCAAAGTTTTTAAAGGTTCAGGATTTCCGTAGCTTGGCTTAGCAGTTTCATTAAAGGCCATATGACTTTTAATGGGATCGGTCTTTGCGAGCTCCTCTAAGAGTCTTTCCTCTTCTTTAATCAAGGCTTCTAAATCTTCCTCAATCAACATCATCTCGACCACATATTCGTCCTCTTCGCCCTCCTGCCCCAAATTGATGTTGTAGAGGGCCAACACCATGATAGACATGGCAAAAAAGGTGATAAGAAGCGATAATTGTTTACGATTCAAATTCATAGTACTATAACCACGATTTACTCAAAATATTTTAATCTCTCATTGAGGGTTTAATTCCCCGAGGCTTGCCTCGAAATAAAAAATGTTTTTTCGAAAGCATACCTCTTACCCTTGGGTCGAGGTTGTTGATTCACCGGGCGATAGCCATACATTGGGTTGAATTCTCCACTGACGCCTGCCTGCCTCGAAGGTATTGTCAAGATGTTCAAGCTAAAAATTAGTTTTGTTTATGTTGTCAATCGGTTGCTTTACCAAGTAAATGCTCCGCAAAAACAATAGGATCCAGCGCTTTATCTACGTTATAATCACCTATCTTGGTTCTTCGTAGGTCAGATAAATGCGCTCCACTCTCTAAGGCTATACCAAAGTCATATGCCAAAGATCGAATGTAAGTACCTTTGCTACAGAGGATTCGAAATTGAACTTCGGGTAGTTTTATTCGGGTGATTTCAAATACTGAAACGCTTACTTTTCTCTTTTTGATTTCAACGGTTTTACCCTCCCTAGCATATTCATAAAGCCGTTTTCCATCTTTTTTTAAAGCAGAAAAAATGGGAGGTTGTTGTTCAATTTCTCCAATAAATGTAGCTGTGGCCTGCCTTATAAGTGATTCAGAAATATGGTCGAAGGGGAATGTGTTATCAACTTCGGTTTCTAAATCATAAGAGGGTGTTGTTGCACCAAGGCTTATTGTGCCCGTATATTCTTTGATCTGGCCTTGAAGTTCGTTTATTTTTTTGGTAAACTTTCCCGTACATATCAATAAAAGGCCGGTTGCCAAGGGATCTAATGTTCCGGCATGACCGATTTTTATTTTTTTAAGATCGAATTTTTTACGAATGGCCCATTTGAGTTTGTTGACCGCTTGAAAAGAGGACCAGCCCACGGGCTTGTCGATGAGCAACAATTGCCCTTCTAGAAAATCTTCTTTGGTTCGTTTATCCATCTTGAAAATCATATAGGAACTCCCTAAAGTGGCTACTTCCAGAAACTATATCCGATTGCAATCGACCCAACAATAAGGCAGTAGATGGCGAAATAGGAAAGTTTGCTTTTTTTGACTAATTGAATCATCCAAGTACAGGCGGCGAGACCCGCAATGAAAGCGGCTATAAACCCAGCAGCTATGGCTACATTGTTTTCACCGTCAAAATTTAATTCTCCGCTCATGAGATCTTTGGCGATTTTTCCAAAAATAAGCGGAACGACCATCAAAAATGAAAACCGGGCCGCTTTGGTCTTATCGACCCCCAATAATACCGAAGTAGAAATTGTTGCGCCACTTCTAGAAATTCCGGGAAGCATGGCAATAGCCTGAGAAACTCCTACGATGAATGCATTTTTAAAACTAACTTTTTTATGAGTGTCTTTAGCCTTGTCGGCAAAATACAGGAGTATGGCGGTAATCAAAAGCATAAAACCTACGAATCGAATATTACCCCCGAAAAAGGCTTCTAGCTGTTCTTCGAGAAATAGGCCTATAAAGACCGCGGGCAATAGCGAGATGATAATTTTCAAGGAAAACTGGCTCTCTTCGTTCCATTTGAAGCTAAAAAGACCGCGTAGAATTTCCGAGACATCTTTTCGAAACACCACAAGAGTGCTCAATGCCGTAGCAAAATGAAGAACAATAGTGAATAAGAGGCTTTCTTCAGGAACCGAATTATCACCTAAAATTGCCTTGCCTAATTCTAAGTGACCGCTAGAGGATACAGGAAGAAATTCAGTTAATCCTTGAATAATGCCAAGAATGATTGCATCTAAAGTCTCCAATTAATTATTTTTCTTATTTGGGTTCAACAATATGGCATAGACCTCAATACCAAGCCCTATAAGTACTAGGGTGGGTGCCAGTCGTATTCTTCTAAAATTATAAATGTCCTCATTGAATACATTGGGGTCATCGCTACCACCGCCGCTCATCAGAATAAAGCCCAAAGCGATACAGGCAATGCCAAGGAACATAAACATATAGTTCTTTTCTTGAAAGATAAATTCTCGTCTTGGTGCTTGATCTGTCCTATATTTTTGATTTTTTCCCATATTACAAATTTAGAAAAAAGTTACTAGTTATATGATATTCATCAATAGTACAATTCATCTGTTCTGAGGTTGAGGAAACGTTGTGTAGCAAAATAGGTGCTAATAAGCGATATTGAAACCCCGAGAACAAAAACTGAAATAAAAAGCAGAATCAGGGTCGTAGGGTCTTGGAAAAGATTTAGCTCTGGAAAATTCTTCTCTACATAGTACAATACGCCAGCTAATGCAATTAAAGCCAGTAAAGCTCCTAAGATGCCCAATTTTACGTTGGTCCAAATAAAAGGTCTTCGAATAAAGGTTTTTGTGGCTCCCACCATTTGCATGGTTTTTATGATGAATCGTTTAGAGTAAATCGACAATCGAATAGAGCTGTTGATGAGTAGTACGGCAATAAAAGTAAATAGAGCGCAGGCGATTAAAATCCAAAAACTAATTTTTTTGACGTTATCACTTAAAAGCCCTACCAAAGGTTTATCATAACTGACCTCGTCTACATATCCTTTTTTAGAAAGTTCAGCGGCAATTTTCTCAATTTGTTCTAAGGAGACAAAATCTGCATTGAGATTTACGTCAATAGAATTCTTAAGGGGGTTATAGCCAAGGAAATCCATGAAATTCTCTCCAATTTCGGCACTGTGCTGTTCAGCGGCTTCTTCTTTGGATACGTAGATGGCCGACTTGGTATATTCGGCCATAGCAAGGCTTTTCTGTAGTTGGTCGATTTCTACTTCTTTGGCACTGTCCTTTAGAAATAATGAAATAGTAATCTGCTCCTTAAAGTGGTCAGCCATTTTTTTGGCATTCAATACCAGTAATCCTAAAACCCCTAATAAAAAAAGGACTAAGCCTATACTTAGCACCACGGAGAAGTAAGAGGATATTAATTTTTGTTTTTGGTATTGTTCAAAAGATTTGCTCATACGGGGAATGAAAGTGTAAAAATAGGAAAGTAAATCGAATAAAGTGTTCTAATTGAATTAGCTGCATTTTCTAATTTTTCTTGAATATCTTCGTTACCCCCAATATGAATCTCCTAGATCTAAAAATATCAAGACCTGGCTTGTGGTTTCCTACCCTTTGGATATACCTTGTGCCTTTCAGTGCCCAAGAAGATTTTTTGCAGTCTCCACTTTTTTGGTTAGGACTGCTTTTCGTCACCTTTCCTTTAAATTATTTGGTCTATGGCTGAATGATTATAATGACTACCAAGCCGATGCTGTTAATAAAAGAAAAGGAAATTTCTTATTTGGGGCGAAAGCTTCACCTAAACATTTGAAGGGTTTATTGAAGAAAATAGCGCTTGTTGTACGTCCGTTTATTGCACTCTTCACCTACTTATCTGGACTCAAAATGTTTCTCCTTTTGGTGTTTATGGTGGGGGTGAATATTCTGTATAATTTTAGACCTTTTCGAATTAAAGAAAGACCTCCTTTTGAGATTCTGATTCAAGTGGGGTATGTGTCGACCGCTTTTTTTGCCACGGAGTTGAACCAATTAGAAGTCCTGCCTTGGCAAACGCTGGTTTACCTTTCATTATTTGCTTTTCAGGCTCATATCGCTGGTGAGATTATGGATATAGAACCTGATTTGGAGGCTGGTAAAAGAACCACGGCAACAGTATTGAAACGCAAAAATTCGAAACTGTTGATGCTCGCTCTTTTGCTTTTGGAATCTTTTCTTGTTTGGGTTTGGTTTCAAGATATTGTTTTAGCTTCCTTTTTAGGGATTTTCGCTCTTTGGCTCGTCCTTGATGTGTTTATCTTTTTCAAAAATCGACCCTATACGCTATCACAAATGAAACTGTTCGGGTATGCAATTAACCTATCTGCGATTTTATCGATGGCTTGGGTACTGCATAGCGGAACATTAGTACAGGTTTAATTCCCCGAGGCTTGCTGGCCTAAGGAGGGGCTTGCCTCGAAATGAAAAATGTTTTTTCGGAAGCCTACCTCGTGCTCTTAGGTCGAACTCAGGTTATAACTAACCCTTAGTGCTTTTTGAGTTTATCGCTTTAAAGCAAAATGGCCTGTAAATTGTTGATTATCGGCCCATATTGAATACCAATAATCAGAAGACGGAAGTGTTTTGCCATTAAAAGTGCCATCCCAAGTAAAAGAAGTAGTACTCGATTGTTTGATTAGCATACCATACCGATCAAAAATTTGCACGTCTACGCTTGTAAAAAATTCCAAGCCCTGCAATAAAAAAACATCGTTAAATGTATCTCCGTTGGGCGAAAAGAATTTAGGGACTACAAAATGAATAAATTCTTGGCGTACTTCTGGGCAATTATTTTTACCACGAACCTTGATGATATGCAGGCCTCCTTCTACCAATTCAAAAACGGGGCTATCTTGAAAGAAGCCATTATTAATGGCGTATTCAAACTCATCAGAGTTGACTGTGCTCACAATAATGTCTTCGTTATTAGAAATGATAGTATCAATGATTGGCTCGTCAATTTGTTCAAGGTTCATAGTTTTAGTTACAGAGCATCCGTTTGAGTTAGTAGCGCTCATGGTATAAACCCCGGGTTTAATTATTTCAATGTTCTCTGTAGTTTCCCCCGTATTCCATAGATAGGTAACATCAGTTACTCCAGCAGTTAAAATGAGGGCGACATTTTCACATAAAAAAAGATTTTCATCGCTTACTACAGGCAGTTCATAAATGGTATAGGTCAGGGGCGTTCTTGTTAGTGAAAAACAGTCTACAAGATTAGAACTTGCAGCAGCGTAAAACGTAGCTGATATTGATGGCGTGTAGGAAGTGCTATTTTCTAAAAGCAAACTTCCGCCAGTAGGGGCGTTATACCAGTTCACAACTTGGTCGCTTGGTACAGAGACGGTTAAGGGATTAAGCACATTGGCACAGGTAAACACATCACCATTACTTAGAGGGGGGTCTGCAATAGGTACGATTATGGCACTAAAAATATCGGAAACTACGTTACACAAATCATTGGATACATTCAAAGCGTCTTCAGCTACTTTTACTCTAAAAAAGCGGGAATTTGCTAGTGTTGGGGTCGTATATGTGTTATTGGTTTCGCCTAGAATATCTACCCAATTCACGCTATCTGAACTTTCTTGCCATTGATAGGCATGGCTGTTATAAATAGAAAAATCTGCTGTAGCCATGATCGTAGTGCTTATGATTACACCTTCATTTTCACATTGTGCTATTATGTTTTCTCCCGGATCATTTGTTAAGAAAATAAAATCACCACATGATTTAAAAACAATATCGTCGATTGCCAGATCGTTTCCGCAACCACCATCGCTATTGTTAATCATTTTGAGAATAACAGCGGTTTGTCCGGGGAGTGTCTGAAAAACGAGGGCATACTGTTTCCAGATTACCGTAGCTGTGTTGGCAATGCTTCCTGTATCTCCGCTGGCCAATAAATTTGTGTCCGTACTATCCCAAATCTGGAATTTGACACTGACCGGAATTCCAGCGCCGCCACAAGAACTGTTGGGCAATAGGTTAACCAGCCAAGAAGAAAACTCATAGGAAGTATTTTCGCAAAGTCCAGAAACGGTTCTTCTGTAAAATTCACCGGCATTATAACTCGCGTTTACTATAAAAGATTTGCCATCGGTATCATTCGGGGTATGATCGGCCGTATTGTGCCAATTAAAATAGTTGGTACTACTTGAAATAGTGTAGCTGCCGTCGCTTGGTGTTCCTGAAGTAAAACTATAAGTAGTCGTGCCTGTAGCTAATGCTGGGCCGCTTGAATTACCTGTTCCAAAATCTTCAGTAAATATAGGGTCTCCTGAATTTCCACTACAAAAACTGAGCTGGGCGTAGCTGTTTTGTACTGTAAAAGCTAAAAAAGATAGGACTACTATTATTTTAAGATCAGGTGACGTCTTCAAAGCTTTTTTTTGATTGCCTCAATATACTAATATCTTTCGCCTTTGTTATATTAAACTTATTTTTGCCCAATACAGTAAAGAAAGATATAGCATGCAATACAATTTTAACGAAATTGAAGCCAAATGGCAGAAATATTGGTCAGAAAACCAAACGTTCAAGGCGGAGAATAGTTCTGATAAAGAAAAGTTCTATGTATTAGATATGT
Source organism: Flavobacteriaceae bacterium (assembly GCA_045046905.1). Taxonomy (GTDB): domain Bacteria; phylum Bacteroidota; class Bacteroidia; order Flavobacteriales; family Flavobacteriaceae; genus JASFYU01. The sequence continues at coordinate 25,694 of JASFYU010000133.1, forward strand.
TTCCCTACCCTTCAGGTGCGGGTTTGCATGTTGGCCACCCCTTAGGGTATATCGCCAGTGATATCTATGCCCGTTATAAAAGGCATAAGGGCTTTAATGTATTACACCCCATGGGGTATGACTCTTTTGGCTTGCCTGCCGAACAATATGCCATTCAGACGGGGCAGCACCCTGCAGATACTACTGAAATTAATATTGAGGGTTGCTTAGATAAGGAGGGGAATATTTTACCCAAGTATATCAATGCTGATAAAACAATTAAGGGGTCGGCACTCATTGAAAAAAATAAAGAGACAACTATTGATCAAGCCGACTATCAAAAAAATATAATAA
>JASFYU010000134.1:0-15222 GCA_045046905.1 Flavobacteriaceae bacterium
GTGTGCTCTTCCGATCTCGTCTAACTTCTTTTTTATCTCCATGGTATGAGATCTCACAATAGAACCATGAGAAAGTTGCAAAAAATTTATATAGGCAAAAGCATCGTCGGAAATAATAGAAAACACATCTACATTATTAATTTTAGGATTGACTATGGTCGACTTTACCCGGTAATTTGACAGTACCTCAATCTTTTCTTTTATTTGCTGAGCTTCCTCATACTTCATTTCAGCAGCCAAACTTTTCATCTGCCTCTTAAAATAATGCAGCGAATATTTAAAATTTCCCTTGATAATTTCTCTGATATCGGCTATCTGACGATCGTATTCCTCTTGGTTTTGCAGGCTTTCGCAGGGGCCCTTGCAATTGCCCAAATGATACTCCAAACAAAGTTTGTACTTGCCCGCTTTAATCTTGTCCTCTGAAAGGTCGTAATTGCATGTTCTTAACGGATAAACACTTTTTATCAAGTCGAGCAAGGTTCGTATAGTTCGCATACTTGTGTAAGGACCATAATATTCAGACCCATCTTTTATGATTTTTCGGGTAGTGAAAATTCTTGGGAAACGTTCATTTTTTATACAAATAAAAGGATATGATTTATCATCTTTGAGCAGTACGTTGTAGCGAGGCCTATATTTTTTTATAAGGTTGCTCTCTAACAAAAGCGCATCAGATTCAGTAGGGACCACAATATGCCTAATACTTTTAATTTTTTTTACCAACACCCGGGTTTTCCCAAGCGCATGCTTTTTGGCAAAATAGGACGCCACCCTTTTCTTGAGGACCTTGGCTTTGCCCACATAGAGTATTTTTTCATCGCCATCATAAAATTGATACACCCCTGGACTTTCAGGAAGTGTGCTCAGTTGTATTTCTAATGGTATTTTGGGCATTTACTATATATGTATTCCTGTTGCTAATAAACTAGGTTAAATTACTATGTTTTTACAAAACCCTCTCCTGTTTTTATTTTTTTAACGTAGAATAGGCACTTGATCTTTTAACAGCTATAAAGATTCATCTGTGGATAGTCTTGCTTTTTAGCGACGGCTTTTGTCAAATAGCTTCATGGTAAAACAGGGTAGTTAAAAAAATATGAGTTAGGGGTAAAAAAATATCACTTTGTTTTTATAAAAGTGTTTTTGAGCCGAAACCAACCCTCGATTGCATCTTAATTTAATGGGCTGTTTATCAGATTATTAAATCGAAATCATTAGACATTAATGTCTTAAATCATACTAAAACGTTAAACTTTGTGTAAAAAAGTGCATTTCATCGGCAAAAAAGCACATTTAATAGGTTTTATCTGAAATTTTTCTTTACATTTAAAACATCAAAATCAACTACAACAACATGGACAGTTACATTATCACTTTAGGCACATATTTAATTTTAATGCTTTTCTTTAAAGTTTATTTTGCGGTAGCCGCCAAAGATTAATTTCCCCATATAATTATTACAGAAATGCAATCGACCCTAAATGCTGAAAAAAGATTTACGGTCGCATTATTCCAAACTTAGAACTAACATTTCCCCTGAATTTCTGCTTAATTCAAGTTTGACTATTGCCAATAAACTTCTTCAGCTTCCCATTTGGAGTTTTGACAATTACCATATCTTTTTATCCATTTCGAAAAAGAAAGAGATAAATACCAGTTTTATACTGGCTATATTACAAGGAAAGGCTAAGAATATCATATTTCCGAAAGTGGCTTCAGAAAATTCATTAAAGCACTTCTTGTTGAGTGATAATACCAAATTACAAGAGAATAGCTGGGGGGTTCCTGAACCGGTAGATGGCGTAGAAATAGCACCGAATAAAATAGACCTTGTCTTTGTTCCACTTTTAGTATTCGACAAAAAAGGAAACCGGGTAGGGTATGGAAAAGGTTTTTATGATGATTTTCTGAGTAAATGCCGGCCTACAACAGTAAAGATAGGCTTATCTTTATTTGAGGCTGAAAATAAGATTACCGACCTTAATGAGCATGACATTCCTTTGAATTATTGTGTTACCCCAAACACCGTTTATTCATTTACCACCGATTGACTTCCTTTACTGTGTTCCTCCTCCTATTTATCGTCGCCAAAGGCTCTTTTATTAAATACGAGCAGCAGGCCTACCCCCGTACTTATCGAGGTATCAGCAATGTTAAATACTGGCTCGAAAAAGCGAAAATTATTGCCTCCGAAATACGGAATCCATTCAGGCCACGTAGTATCTACCATAGGAAAATACAACATATCTACAACCTTACCGTAAAATAAACTTCCATAGGGTTCTCCAGAAAATATTGCAGCTACCTGATTGTGGCTATCTTCGAACAAGACACCATAAAAAATAGAATCAATAATATTCCCCAATGCACCGGCAAAAATCAATGAAACGGCCATTATTAAGATTCTGGAGGATTTTTTTTGAATAACATCAAAAAGCCAGTACCCAATACCCCCTATAGCCAGTAACCTAAATATGGTCAAAAAAAGTTTACCAGCACTTTCTGAAATAGGAAGCACATCACTTAGTTTAGCGCCCCAAGCGGCACCCTCATTTTCGATAAAAAGTATTTTAACCCAACTTAGAACGTCGACGGATTCTCCTAATACAAAATGAGTCTTGATGTATATTTTACTAAGCTGGTCTAAAATCAATATGATGGCAATTAGTAGTAGGGACTTCTTCAAATTCATTGATTTAATTTATGATGCACAAAAATAGGGATTAAATCCCAATCGCCCGTCTGAACCTATTTTTTGAAATGCCCGTGTATTAACCGCTTTTCTTGATACGAATATTCCCCGTTGTTGTACTGAGCATAAATTGGTCGCCCCCAGCAGGAAGTTGTTCTTTTATAATAGTGCCATATTTACTGCTCGCACTTATGGTGGCACCCGTACTATTTACAAATATATTTCCGCTTTGTGTGATAACCTCAACCAACTCGGACACCTCAAAAAGGGTACATTGGCCATCATTCAAGCTTACTTTTAGGTTCTGGTAGGCTCCTGATACGAACACATTACAATTGGTGCCGAACAATTGAACCGTTTTATATCTTGGAAGAAATACTTTTAGCGAGATAGAAACTACTTTATGGGCACTCAATTTATCATTGAGAGGAACAAAATTAGGCTGAAATCCTGCGCTTATCAAGACCGTAGACCCCTCTTCTTTTACATTCAACATCAAATCCTCTTTGTACTCCCCATCTATAATGGCCTCAACCAGCATCTCATTTGTCTCTAGTGTCTCTAAGTGTATATTGAAACAGTTGTTAAGATCTATTTGAATAAAAGAAGTGCTGGGGTTGAGAATAGATTTCTTAACAATTTTTTGACTCTGTACATATTGTACAGACCACAACAGCAGCAGCAAGAGCATATTTCTCATTCGTCATAATTCCCATCTGCGGGTTTTAATACCTCAATGTTGAGCTACCTAAGGCAGGCTTTCATCGAAATAGTTTAAGATTAGATTCATTAACGCCTCGTAAGCCTGTCTTGTAACATGCCAGTTTTCTTAGCAAAAAATGTTAATCAACTTACTAATGTTAGTTTTTTTATTCCCAGCTGTTGCTCCACTTATTAGGACACCTGTTCTTAAGCAAACGGGCACACACCCATGTCAGTTATTTCTGCATGTTCTTTGCTTCAATACTCAGCGTGGCATGTGGCACTAGTTTTAAGCGTTCTTTATTAATAAGTTTTCCGGTAACACGACAAACACCATAGGTCTTGTTCTCGATGCGCAATAAAGCGTTCTTTAGATCCCTTATGAATTTTTCTTGCCGTATGGCCAATTGCGTATTGGCTTCTTTACTCATGGTCTGAGAGCCTTCTTCAAATGCTTTAAAGGTAGGCGAAGTATCATCAGTACCGTTATTACCATCATTCATATACGAACTTTTTAGAAGTTCAAGGTGGCTTTTGGCTTTCTTTATTTTTTCTTCGATAAGTATCTTGAACTCTTCCAAGTCCTTATCAGGATATCTAATATTTAAATCTTGTGCCATACTAATTAATGTTTTTCGATAAATAATTTAGTGCTTATCTCATCAAAGACAACCACCGTGCCATTTTCCAATTTTTCTTCCAAATCTAGCTCTGCGGTCAATGTTTCGGCCTTTATATAATCCAAATTGCTTTCAACTGCCATCTCTACTAAACCGTCTTTTAAAATTTTTACATCAATTTTATCAGTTACTTCGAGGCCTGATTCTTTTCTAATGTTCTGAATGCGATTTACCAATTCTCTGGCGATTCCTTCTTTTCTAAGTTCATCATCGATAGTAACATCCAATGCTACGGTAAGCAACCCAGAACTAGCAACCAGCCAACCTTCAATGTCTTGTGAAGAAATCACTACATCTTGCAACTGTAATTTAATACTTTTATTTTCAATATCAAGTGATATTTTACCCTCTTGTTCTATTTTTTGGATGTCTTCTTGCCCCAATTTGCCTACCGCTTGGGCTATGAGTTTCATATTTTTACCGAATTTTGGCCCCAAAACCTTAAAGTTAGGCTTGATACTTTTTACCAAAATACCCGATGCGTCATCAAGTAATTCTATCTCCTTTACATTTACCTCGGACTTTATCAAGTCTGCTACGGCCTCAATTTCTTGTCTTTGCTTTTCATTCAGGACCGGAATCATGATTTTCTGCAAAGGCTGGCGTACTTTTATTTTTTCTTTCTGACGAATAGAGAGTACCAAAGAAGAGATAATCTGGGCTTTTTGCATTTTACTTTCCAGACCCGTGTCAACCATCGCCTCATCATATACGGGAAAATCAGCCAAATGTACACTTTCAAAGATCTCCTTTCGGGTCGTGTTTGTTAAATCTTTGTAAAGCCGATCCATAAAAAATGGAGCTACCGGAGCTGACAGCTTTGCCACTGTCTGCAGACAGGTATACAGTGTCTGATACGCCGATATCTTATCTTTTTGATAATCGCCTTTCCAGAAACGTCTTCTGCTTAAACGCACATACCAGTTGCTCAGATTTTCCTGCACATAATCCGAAATTGCCCTTGTTGCCTTTGTAGGCTCATAATCATCATAGGCCTCATCAACAATCTTTATAAGTGAGTGCAATTCAGACAAGACCCATCGATCTATTTCAGGACGTTCATTTAAGGGAATTTCGTCCTCGACATAGGCAAATTCATCAATATTCGCATATAGTATAAAAAAGGAATAGGTATTATACAGGGTTCCAAAGAACTTTCTTTTTACCTCGGCAATGCCTTCAATATCAAATTTTAGATTGTCCCACGGATTGGCATTAGATATCATATACCAGCGCGTAGCGTCAGGGCCATGGGCTTTTAGGGTTTCAAAGGGATCTACGGCATTACCAAGGCGCTTTGACATTTTCTTACCTTCCTTGTCTAGCACAAGTCCGTTGGAAACCACATTTTTATAGGCAATCGAGTCAAAGACCGTGGTCGCTATGGCATGAAGGGTATAAAACCATCCTCGTGTCTGATCCACCCCTTCGGCAATAAAATCGGCCGGAAAAGTCTGGCCCTTATCGATAAAATCTTTATTTTCAAAAGGATAGTGCCATTGCGCATAGGGCATAGACCCACTATCGAACCAAACATCTATAAGGTCACTCTCGCGCTTCATAGGCTTGCCCGATGGAGACACTAGAATAATTTGGTCAACAATATTCTTATGCAGGTCTATTTTGTCGTAATTCTCCTCAGACATATCTCCAACTACAAAGTTTTCAAAAATGTCTTCCTTTAGAACTCCAGCCAAAATCGCTTTTTGCATTTCGGACTTCAGTTCGGCAACCGACCCTATAAAAATTTCTTCATTGCCATCTTCGCTACGCCATATCGGAAGTGGTATACCCCAATAGCGAGAGCGTGAAAGGTTCCAGTCATTAGCATTTGCCAGCCAATTGCCAAAACGACCTTCGCCCGTAGATTTTGGTTTCCAATTGATGGTCTGGTTCAATTCGAACATTCTATCTTTTACATCGCTTATTTTTATGAACCAGGAATCCATGGGATAGTACAATATGGGCTTATCGGTACGCCAGCAATTGGGATAACTGTGCACATATTTTTCGACCTTAAAGGCTTTGTTTTCTTCTTTTAGCCTGATGGCAATCTCTACATCAACTGACCTTTCAGGGGCCTCACCATCCTCATAGTATTCATTCTTTACATATTTACCCCCTAGTTCTTTCATTTCAGGCCGAAACCTGCCTTGAAGATCCACCAAGGGCACCGGATTTTTATTTTCGTCTAAAACCAATAATGGCGGCACTTCAGGAATGGCTTGTTTCGCAACCAAAGCATCATCGGCACCAAAGGTAGGTGCTGTATGCACGATTCCTGTACCTTCTTCAGTGGTTACAAAATCTCCGGCAATAACCCGAAAAGCATTTTCCGAATTTTGATAGGGCTGTGCATAATCAATCAGTTGTTCGTATCGAATATCGACCAGATCCTTACCCACAACGGTAGTACCCTCTACTTGATAAGGAATCTTTACGGCCTTTCCTGCAGGCAGCTTATCAGCCTCCTTAAATGCTCTTAATTCTTCTTCTGTTTCAACCTCGATAAATTTTCCGGCAAATTGTTTGCCGACCAACGTTTTGGCCAGCACTACATTGATAGGTTCAAAGGTGTACTGGTTATAGGTCTTGACCAAGACATATTCAATCTTAAGACCAACGGTCAATGCCGTATTAGACGGCAGTGTCCAAGGGGTGGTTGTCCAGGCTAAGAAATAAAAATCCTCTTCCGACTCCTGCGCGAGTTTAAATGCTTTTGCTATCGTATTTTCCGCTCCCCCTTTGGAGACTATAAGGCCTTTAAACTGGGCCACCACAGTGGTATCAGTAACATCTTGATACGTACCCGGTTGGTTCAGCTCATGAGAACTCAAGCCAGTACCTGCCTTTGGAGAATAAGGCTGAATAGTGTATCCTTTATAGATGAGCCCCTTGTCATATATCTGCTTCAGCAACCACCAGACCGTTTCCATGTATTTGGACTTGTAGGTGCTATACGGGTTATCCATATCGACCCAATACCCAATTTTCTCGGTCATTTCATTCCAGACATCGGTATAGCGCATGACCGCTTTTTTACAGGCGGCATTATACGCCTCTACCGATATTTTATTTCCGATATCCTCTTTGGTAATACCCAACTCTTTTTCAACACCAAGTTCTATAGGCAAACCGTGTGTATCCCAACCTGCTTTTCGCTTCACTTGAAAACCTTTCATGGTCTTGTAGCGCGGAAAAATATCTTTAATGGTACGGGCCATCACGTGATGTATACCTGGCATACCGTTGGCAGATGGCGGACCTTCATAGAACACATAGCTCGGACTCCCTTCTCGCGTTGAAACACTTTTTTCGAAAATACCATGTTCCTTCCAATAGTCGAGTATCTCCTCTGCCACCTTGGGCAAATCCAAATTATTATATCCTGCAAACTTCATGCTATCTCTTCTCTTACAAATTAAGGCTGCAAAATTATAAATTTAGATTGAATTTATAAGCTTTCTATCGAAGTAAACTACCTCGGGGCAAGCCAACTAAGCAGTAAAAAGGAAGAATTCTTCATATTTCGACCCAGACCTGCCTGTTCGACAGACAGATTACACCCATTGGCGAGAAAAAAAATCATCTGTACTTACGAAGGCAAAACTATTTTGTCACATCGACAACATCCGAAAAACCTTTATCAACGTATATCTTGCATTAATAAACACTAAAACAAAACAACATGAAAAAAGTAATTCTAGGTTCAATTTTAATGCTCGCCCTAAGCCTGTCTTTTGTTTCTTGTAGAGAAACAAAAGACAAAGCCATAGATGCTACTGAACAAGCAGCCGAGACTATGGAGAAAACAGGTGAGGCAATGCAAGAAATGGGTGATGCTACAATGGACACCGCCAAAGAAGTCGGCGAAGACATGAAAGAAGCCGGCCAAGACGCTATAGACGGGGTGAAAGAAGCAGCTAACAATACCCTTGATACTGCCAAAGAAGCTGGTACCGATGCTGTAGACGCTACAAAAGAAGTCGGCAAAGATGTGATTAAGAGTGCTGCAGACAAAGTAAAAGACGCAGTTAACAACTAATGAAGTACCCTTTTTTATTTTAAATTGAAAGAGGCTGTTTAAAAAGTTAATACAAGCCGTCATTGCGAACAAAGTGAAGTAATCTGTTGGCTAGTACCCAGAAATTTTACAGCTTGCCTCGTAGCTCACAAAGACGTCAGACTAAACCTTTTTAATAGCCTCTTTTTATCATTCAAGACTGCTTCTCAAATCAGAAACGATACCCCACTCCAAAAATAAAATTCAAGCCCGGAGCCACTATTCCTGACGAATAGCTACGATACCTTTGGTCAGTCATATTCTCTAAACTAAACGATACCTTCAAAGCGTTCGATATTGTGTATTGTGAACGCAGGTTCAATGTGTGCCACGATGGCGAATACGGATTGCCATTTGAATCGACTGCATAGATGTAATTTTTGTTTCTTTCAGACGATGCCAAATTACGGTATGCAATTTCCCCATTATAATTTAAGAATAGATCAGCCCGTAACTTTTGGTTTTTCCATATGAGGTGAAAATCTCCAAAAGTAGGCGCCACATGACGCATGGGAGAATCTGTTCCGTCAGCTTCTTCCTCGATACCTTGGGTAAGGGTAAGGTTTGAGGTGATTGAAATATTATCGGTAAAAAAAACTTCTAGACCAAATTCGACCCCGTATACATAAGCCTTGGCAGCATTTTGTATGGCCTGAACATTACTCAACTCTCCTCCATATTCCATTTGTGATTGCCCGTTAAGTTGATAATCTCGCCGCACTAAGGCATCTACCAAATACGTATAAAAAGTAGCGCCTTTAAAAACTACCTTATCTTTAAAATTTCGTCGTATTCCCAGTTCGACATTATAGGCATATTCGGCTTCCAAATCTGGATTTGGCACCACCACCGATCCAGGTTCCGAATCAAAAATTTTCCCCACATCGTCAATATTAGGTGCCCTGAACCCTGTAGATCCGTTCCAAGTAATCTGCAAATTGGCTTTCGGAAACCAGCTAAAACCCAAGCTGCCCGTTAGGGCACCAGTACTCAAATTTGCATCATCGAAGGGAAAGGGGTAGAAGGTTTTATCAAAAAGGGCATCAATCCATACATGGCTATACCTAAGACCTGAGAGCAAAGAGAAATTTGGTTTTGCCTTATACTCCCCATTAACATACCCCGCCATAGTCTGCCAGGTCGACCCATCAGGATATCTAGACGATGCATCCGATTTTACATGGGTCTCAATATTTCTTTGACTACCTTTAGAGCGCACCTTGTTGAAAATATACTCTCCTCCATAGTACAACCTGAGATTTCCTATTTTTTTGTTTTCAAAATCAATATTGGTAGAAATGGCATTCACCCTCTCCTGGGTAGAAAACAATATGGGCTCTTGAAAGGCCCTATGATGCCTGCTTTCCTCGAAATGCTGATATGCTCCAGTGATTTGTAATCTGTCATAAAATTTACCGTTTCCCTTTTTATCAATTTGCATATTTCCCATAACCCATTTCTGCGGACCATAGTACCATTGGGCATAACGCAATCCACTTTTGTCACCTGTGGGACGTATCAATCTATCATAGCGGGCATAATCCGAAGTCCTTGAATAATGAAGGCCCAGATTATAGTTCCAGTTATTGTTAGGTTTGTAGGCAATCTTTTGCATTAGGTTTATTTGGCCGTAGCCTACGGGCACCTGGCTCCTTGGATTATCATTGACCACCAACCGATCTACTCCGTTCGATCTGGTCACATAGACATTCCTCAAATAGGAATCTGGGCCATGTGCGCCCATTTTCAAATCATTGAACTTATTATACGATGCGCTAGACAAGAACGCCCACTTTTTTTTGCCTAGATTAAAATCGAAATGAAAGGTGTTTTCAGTATTGGCCGAGGAAAAACGATAATTGGTATTGCCTGAAAAATGAAGACTATCAGTATGGGCGAACACGGCTTTCTTTGTATAGAAATTCATAACTCCCCCAATGGCATCACTGCCATAAATAACCGATCCAGGGCCGAAAATAATCTCGGTATTCTTAATTGTATAGGGGTCCACTGAAATTACATTTTGTAGATTACCACCCCTGAAAATGGCATTGTTCATACGCACACCGTCTACCGACAATAGCAGCCTATTGGCAGAAAACCCCCTAATCATAGGGCTACCTCCTCCTAACTGGCTTTTTTGAACAAAGACTTTTCCACTATTCTGTAATACATCGGCAGCGGTCTGTGGGTTCGTAAATGAAATACTACGGGCATCGATAGCAACAATCTTATTTGGAATATCTTTTTTTTGTTGTTCCCATTTGGAAACTGACATGACCACCTCATCTAACTCCTCAGTCTTCGTAACCAAATATATACGCCCCTCCCGTGTACGAATATGGTTTTTGGTACTCTTTCCTATTTCATAACTGATATGCTTAAAGGTGATACGCTCATTTTTACTAAATGCCGTGAGATCGCACTTTCCGTCAGAATCAGACAAAACAGTTTTAGACTTGTCTGAATTATAGACCGCCACGTTTACAATAGATTCTTTGGTATCGGCATCTAGGACCCTAATTTCCTGGGCAGAGACCACTCCAAAAAAAAGTAGAAATAATGCAAGACCTATCTTGTACATACTAGCTGAAAACTTCATTTAAAATGTCGAGCGACTTGGGCTTTCTAAATCCCTGTAAATGTAATTCAAAATAAAGAACGATTGATTTCAACAACTCTCGACGGTCGACCTTCTTCATCTTAATTGTTGGTATAGCATCAACATTTATGCCCAAAAAACTTTTGAAGTAGGTTAAATTCTGTCTGCTCAAACTAGGGTTTATTGATGGGGTGTCACTGAACTCCCCTTCTAGCAGGTCAAAATAGGCTGCCGAACTATTGGAAAGTCTAGGGTAGAACCCTAGGTATTTGGTCAGCTCCAACAAAAAATAGATATGAAAATTAGAGATTTCATCGTGAGTATCAAGCCATTGTACCGAGGCTTGTATAAAGTAATAAAGTTCTTCGTTACATTCTTCTTCATGAATACTGTTCGCTAATATTTCAGCCAAGAAAAACGCCATGGCATTCTTAGTAATATTGGTATACAGGGTCAGGCAGTGATAATCTATCTTGGCTTCGCGAATACTTTCCAATGTGCCTTTATTTCTATGGACGGCAACAATTTCTAATTGGGTCAAAACTTGAAAATAGGCTGTTTTAAGTTTTCCTCTTTTTGAAGCCAAAATACCTTTTAGCAGGTATGATTTTAGGCCGTCTGATAATGTGAATGCTTTTACGATTAGGCTGGTATCTCCATATTTTAGAGAAGATAGAACAATGGCCTTTGTTGTTACTTGCATTTACTGGTCGCGCTTTGACACAAAGATAGAACAAAGAGACCTGTCAGGTTTCAAAAAGCTAACAGGTCTCTTTGTTCTATCTTTGTGTTTTTATATCACACCCTGTGCCAGCATAGCATCGGCCACTTTAACAAAACCTGCGATATTGGCCCCTTTTACATAATTGCAATAGCCTTCTTTTTCTTTGCCGTATTTGATACAAGAGTCGTGAATATCCTCCATTATTCCTTTTAAACGCTCATCTACTTCTTCCCTTGTCCAACTAATGCGCAATGAATTTTGCGACATTTCAAGGCCTGAGGTTGCTACCCCGCCCGCATTGGAAGCTTTTCCTGGTGCAAATAAAATCTTGGATTTGTGAAAAGCATGTATTGCCTCTGGTGTTGAAGGCATATTGGCCCCTTCGGCTACACAAATACATCCGTTCTTAATCAAAGCCCTTGCATCTTTTTCCCCAAGTTCATTTTGGGTCGCACAGGGCAAGGCTATATCGCACTTAACCTCCCAAGGGCTCTTGCCCTTACGAAAGGTAGCCGATTTATATTTTTTTACATATTCTGAAATTCGAGCTCTTTTGTTATTCTTTAGATCCATCACAAAGGCCAATTTTCTTTTATCAATACCGTCTTTATCATGAATATAGCCCTGTGAATCTGAAAGGGTCAATACTTTGGCACCTAATTGCAGTACCTTTTCAGCCGCATATTGCGCTACATTGCCCGAGCCGGAGATGACAACAGTCTTATCTGAAAAATCTGTATTCGCTACTTGAAGCATGCTTTGTGCAAAATATACAGTACCATAACCAGTAGCTTCAGGTCGAATCAATGAGCCACCCCATGAACGCCCCTTTCCTGTCAATACCCCTGTAAACTCGTTTCTAATCTTTTTGTACATACCGAACAAAAATCCTATTTCTCTAGAACCGACGCCAATATCACCGGCAGGAATATCAGTATTTGGACCAATATGCCTATTCAGTTCTAACATGAAAGCATGGCAAAAACGCATCACCTCATCATCTGATTTTCCTTTGGGGTCAAAATCGGACCCTCCTTTACCACCACCCATGGGTAGTGTTGTTAGGCTATTTTTAAAAACCTGTTCGAAGGCCAAAAACTTCAAAATGCTCGCATTTACAGAGGGATGAAAACGCAATCCGCCTTTATAGGGCCCAATCGCCGAATTCATTTGTACGCGATAGCCACGATTCACATGTATCTCACCTTTATCATCTACCCATGCCACTCGAAAAGAAAGAAGCCTTTCTGGTTCGACCATACGCAACAGAATGTTTTTACCACTATATATCCTATGTTTTAGGATATATGGGATTACGGTTTCCGCAACTTCTTGCACGGCTTGGATAAATTCGGGTTCATGACCATTTCTGGCCTTGACCTCATCCATAAATGCTTTGATTTTTGCTTCCATAAATAAAAATTTGAAATGAGTTAATGACACTAAAAATATAACATATGGTCAAAATTATGTTATTTAAATAATTTAAACTCTTTTTTTTTAAATTTCATAAAATGAGTTCAATATCTATCCTATGGCCTGATCTAAATCAGCTATTAAATCAGAGACATCCTCTATACCTACACTCAATCGAATCAGAGCATCAACGACACCACTTTTTTCACGTTCTTCTTTCGGAATACTAGCGTGGGTCATACTAGCCGGGTGACCTGCTAAACTCTCTACTCCGCCCAAAGATTCGGCAAGTGTAAATACACGAAGTTTCTCTACAATCTTTATGGCATCATCATAGTTACTACCCTTGGTAATAAAAGAAATCATGCCCCCAAAACCGTTCATTTGGTCTTTGGCAATATCGTGATTCGGATGATTTTCGAACCCTGGCCAATACACTTTTTCGATTTTAGGATGTTTCGACAAATAATCTGCAACGGCCTCTCCATTCTCACAATGGCGTTGCATACGTACATGTAGGGTCTTTATTCCTCGAAGCACCAAAAAGCTGTCCATAGGACCACAGACCGCACCGCTGGCATTTTGAATAAAATAAAGTTTGTCGGCCAGTGCTTTGTCTTTTACGACCAAGGCACCAACCACAACATCACTATGGCCCCCTAAATATTTTGTTGCTGAATGCATAACCATATCGGCTCCTAAATTCAAAGGTTGTTGTAGGTAGGGGGTCGCAAAGGTATTATCAACAGCCAATAGAGCCCCGTATTTTTTTGCCAAGACAGCTACTGCCTTTATGTCAATAATATTCATCATGGGGTTGGTAGGGGTTTCTACCCAAATAAGCTTTGTTCTCGTCGAAAGGTACTCCTTAATTTTATTTGCATTTTGCATTCCGATAAAACTAAATTTTATCCCATATTTTTCGAATACCTGTTTGAATAAACGATAACTGCCACCGTAAAGGTCGTTGGTCGAAACAACCTCGTCTCCAGGACTCAATAATTTAATGACGGCATCCATAGCCGCAAGGCCACTGGCAAAGGCTAGTCCGTAATTGCCGTTTTCAATACTGGCAAGGGAATTTTCTAAGGCCGTTCGCGTAGGGTTGGCACTTCTTGAATATTCATAGCCCTTGTGCCCACCAGGAGTGGTCTGTGCATAGGTCGATGTTTGATAAATGGGGGGCATAACCGCGCCATAGGCCTCGTCTGGTTTTTGTCCGCCGTGTATCGTCTTAGTGTTGAATTTTAGCTTTTTTTCGTCCATCATATTTAAATTAGTATCACAAATGTATTATTATCTTTTGGAGAAAGAAAAGAATATCGTGTAGTGAATTGTGCAATTTATGTCTTCAGAATCAAATCGATAAAAATCGTATAAAAGGAAGGCGTATTTTTGTAGAAAGTCAACTAAATAGTGCCTATATGAAATCTGAGATACCCTATTTTCTTTTCTTTATACTCCTTCTAGGCTGCAAGAATAGCGACCAACTTACTTTTGAGCCTAGCCGTTATGAAAGTGCCCTTTGCCAAGACTGCCCAAAAGTATCGATAATCATTCCTAAAGCTCTTCAAAAAAACAAGGTTGGTTCCGCTATTGAAAATGCTCTTAGAGAAGAGGTGATTTTCTTGCTCACCTTCAATGATGAAATACAGGCGACAACTATTGAAGAGGCCATGCTGTCTTTTGACAAAGGCTATAAAGAATTAAAGAAAATGTACCCTGATGAAACCGCTGGTTGGGAGGCGAAAATAAAAGGAAAAATAGCATATCAGGGCAAGAAAATACTAAGCATAAAATTAGATTCCTATATTTTTACAGGTGGGGCACATGGCTATAGCAGCACTCGCTTTTTAAATTTTGACACAAAGAAAGGCAAGGAACTTGAAAATTGGCAGCTTTTCAAAAACACAGGAGATTTTGAGCACTTTGTCGAGGGTAGATTTCGGAGCAAGGAGAATATTTTACACGATAAACCTATCAATAGTACAGGTTTCATGTTTGAAAATGACTCTTTTTACCTTCCAGAAAATATTGGTTTTACAAAAAAGGGCATGCAATTACACTATAATCAATATGAGATAGCTTCCTATGCCGATGGCCCCATAGAGCTGACCTTGTCCTATGAGGAAGTGAAAAATTATTTATCAACCAAAAGTCAATAGGTGCGCTTTAAAGAACTGCATAAAGGTAGAACTCCAACAAATTCTTATGAACTTGAGTTCTACCTCAACCCAAGGGTATTAACCTGAGTTAGACCTAAGGTTTAATCTACAGAATACAAATAAAAGCTAAGATTTGAAATGGAAAATTTGAAGGAATATCTGGATATTTCAAAAA
>JASFYU010000135.1:0-38530 GCA_045046905.1 Flavobacteriaceae bacterium
TATTCTTTCCAAGAAAAGAAACCAAGTATTAAATTTGATGTAGAAAAAAACAATCAATTGGCTTTATTCATTTAAATCCTTAGGTCGAACTCAGGTTATCACAAATATTGTTAAGATTATATTTTTCATGATACTGTGCGCTTTATACTTTAACATTAAAATCTAAATTTTAGTCCCATAGCAAAGATTTTCGCATTAGGATAGCTACTTTGATCGTGGCCGAATCGTAAACAATCACCTACATTGCTAGAATCGATACCTCTGGTATTCGCTTCGGGGTCAAGACCTGAATAGTTGGTAAATGTGAACAAGATGGTCTCACCAATATTGAAATCGCCGAATACTTAGATATTTCCGTTAAATCTGTTGAAGGTCACATTACCAGAGCATTTACTATCCTGCGGAAAAATCTTGATGGCAAAATGAATGGGGTCTTGTTTTTATTATTCGGCACGGGTACAAAGACCGTAGACCTACTTTATTTATAATTTAATGCTTTTTTCTTGTAGTACGGTGTTCACCCAGATTACAAATTTGTATTCCTTCCGTATCAAAGACTTCTACGAGTCGACTTTCTTCAGAATTCGACAGGTATCCCAAATACATAGCAGATGGCGTACTTGGGGCAACGTACCCATAGGTCTGGGAGATTCACCAATCGATTGCTCTTACTTTATAGTATTCTTGTTCGAAAATCTATCCTATATTTTCTATTCCGCCTTGGTATTGGCCGATTGTAGAATGGACAAACCCAGGTTTAGGGACTGCTTTAAATTCCATTCCCTACCCGTCGCCGAACGCAAATCTCTTAATTTACCACCTAGGACCAGAATGAAAATTCAGTGCCCTGATTGTATCTTTGTATTTGACAAAATCACATTTGTGGGTACATCTTAACCGCCAGTAGACAGAGGTCACTGTTTACCCCGGCCCCAGAGGGCCAGAACTGCTAAAACAGTACTGGGTGAACCCGTTGATTTTATAAAAGAACTCTCTATTTTTTTTTCGCCGGAACGTTCATTTTCTTGCTCATTTCCATAGAAATGGCTGAACGGTCAAATTTAAGTTTACCGGCCATTGTCTCGATTATACATGAGGAATCGCTGTCATTTAAATCCATTATTTTTCCGTGCAATCCACTTTTAGTAATGATACGATCCCCTCGTTTCAGTTCTGCCGCAAATTTCTTCTCGTCTTTTTGACGCTTCATTTGTGGCCGTATCATAAAAAGGTATGCTACCGCAAAAATCAAAATCATTGGAAGAAACTGTCCTATGTCACCCATTGTACTCGTATTTGTTTAGAGATTATACTTACTATTTTACCGGCCCCACGGCTGCTGTCGCCTTAGGATTAACAAAAGCCTTTATTCGTATTATTTCCTGACCTTTTTCTGTGTTTGCGGTAACCGTTATTGCTTTGGTAACCTGATTTTGACCAGATCCGTTGAATTTGACCAATAACTCTCCTGTCTCTCCTGGAGCAATAGGACCCGTTGGTCTTTCTGGAACCGTACAGCCACATGAACTCTTGGCATCTGTTATGATTAATGGTGCGTTTCCTGTATTCGTGAATTTAAAAATGGTTTCCTGTGCAGTACCTTGAACAATAGTTCCAAAATCATGTTCAACCTTTTCGAATTCCATAACCGGATGTTGTTTGCCCGCCTCATCGCGTTCTGCAGCCACGGCCACGTTATCAGATTTGATTTTACTCGTTGCGTTATCCTTGCATGAGCTAAAGGCCATAACGGCTACAATACCCAAGCTTAAAATTACTTTTTTCATTTGATGTTTTTTATTGTTTTTACCTATTATTCGTAATCTTATAACGCTTAATATAAGCTGTTTAATATAAAGCCATTGGTGTATTTAAAATAAGCCAAGTCTTATAGAGTATTTTACTCGTGTTCGAAATTAGAAAATATTTTTTTTACAACAGGCCTCTACCCACCTTTTTTAGTTTTCCTTCCGCCTTATATTCTCTGACCAATTTATCTAATACACCATTGATGAATATGCTGCTTTTGGGGGTCGAATACTCTTTTGCGATTTCTAAAAATTCATTGATTGTCACTTTTTCAGGTATCGAAGAAAAGCTCAATAACTCGCAAATAGCCATTTTCAATAGAATAGAATCTATTTCAGCAATTCTATCTTTATCCCAATTAGGTGTCTTACCTTCAATTTCTTTCTCCCATTTATCATTATTCAACAAGGTCTTTACCAACAATTTATTAGCGAAAACCATATCCTCCTCGTCTTTCAGCAATCTTGGCAAAAAGAAAGATTCACTTTGGTTTTCACGAACTTTCTTCAACTGCTTTATGATATAGGTGTTCACAATTGGAAAATCATCTACCCATGTAAGTTCATCATCCTCAAAATACTCATAGATCTTTTCATTGGGGGCAATAATCTCCTTGAACAAAACCATGATGAAATTTTTGTCTTCTTCATAGCTGCTTTCCTTGGCCAGCATATATTTCGAATACATTGTACTTTCAATGATTTCTTTATAAATCAATTTTACATACTCCTCATTCAGGTACCAATTATTTAGTTTTCTTTTAGAAAGTTCAGATTTCAACAAAGTGTTTCCCGATAATTGAAGGAGCAATTTGTTCTTTAGAAACTTTTCTTTATCAGGATATGTGTCCGAAGCATTGGCTAAATACTTTTTCGAAGCCAGTTTCACCTGATCAGACGCCATTTCTCGAATCTCCATCAAGAGACTGAGTATCAATAAGTAAAGAACATATGTGTTCTCTATACTTACTTTCAGGAATTTTTCCTGCTTTTCCAAGGAATCATCCTTGGATTGGGTCAGAGCGTAAATGCATTGCATTACTTTCACCCTTATATGCCTTCTTGTAAGCATTTTTAAAGAACTTTAAATAGGATTGGGTTTAACTTTCAAGCTGCAAAAGTAACAATCTATTTTAAAATTATGCTATGACAATAATTTTTATCTTATGTATTTTATAACATTTGCTTTTGCGGCAATCCACTATCTTTGGCAGATTGGCAAAACATCCACCCTCATAGCCTATCATTCACATGAAAGAACTTAAATATGTAAACAAATATTTCAAAAAATACTGGTTAAAATTATTGGTCGGTATTATCATTACAATAATTGCAAGGGTGTTTACATTGGTTTTACCTAAATATGCCAATAAATCCATTTCTATTGTTGAGGATTATATGAGCGGAAAAATTGCCGAACCCATGGCCCGGGAGCAATTATTGGGGTTTATTCTCATTATTGTCGGCGCCGCTTTACTTTCAGGATTCTTTACTTTTCTGATGCGGCAAACAATCATAAACGTTTCAAGGTACATAGAGTATGACCTTAAGAATGAAGTTTTTGATCATTACCAATCTTTAAGTTTAAATTTCTACAAAAAAAATAGAACGGGCGACCTAATGAACCGAATCAGCGAAGATGTGGGTCAGGTTCGTATGTATACCGGCCCTGCATTGATGTATGGCATTAATACAATTACTCTTTTTGCCTGTATTATACCCCTAATGTTCTTAACGGCACCTAAACTAGCTGCCTACACCTTGATACCCTTACCCGTATTGTCTATTTTGATCTATCTAATAAGCAAGATTATACATAAGAGAAGTACCATAGTTCAAGAGTTTCTATCTACCTTATCGACTTTTACACAAGAGGTATTTTCGGGTATCTCGGTAATCAAGGCATATGCACTAGAGCCTCAAATCAATGGTGAACTTAAGACTTTGGCCATTGACGGAAAGGATAAAAGCATGGATCTTGCCAAGATAAATGCCTGGTTTTTCCCCTTGATGATATTGTTAATAGGCATTAGCAACATATTTGTTATATACATTGGCGGCAAACAATACATCAACGGAGAAATTACTTCTATCGGGGTTATCGTAGAGTTTATTCTTTATGTGAACATGTTGACTTGGCCCGTGGCGATTGTCGGCTGGTTGACTTCAATTGTACAACGTGCCGAAGCCTCACAAAAACGCATCAATGAATTCTTAAAAGAAACGCCCGAAATCACCAATCAAGTGACGGCGTCGACACCCATTATGGGTAAAATAGAATTCAAAAATGTTTCTTTCACCTACGAGGATACAAATATTACGGCCTTAAATAATATCTCTTTTACTATTAACAAAGGAGAAACCGTAGCCATACTCGGTAAAACGGGATCCGGAAAATCCACCATTTTAGATTTGATCGTTCGATTGTACGATGTAAGCTCCGGTGAAATTTTAATCGATGATATTCCTCTTAAGAATCTCAATCTTAATAGTTTGAGGAAATCGATAGGAGCAGTACCCCAAGATGCATTTCTATTTTCAGATTCCATAAAAAACAATATCAAATTCGGTAAAGAAAATGCTACCGACGAAGAGATTGTAAATGTTGCAAAAAATGCAGTTGTTCATAAAAATGTCATGGGCTTTTCAAAGCAATATGAAACCGTATTGGGCGAACGGGGTATAACGCTGAGTGGTGGGCAAAAACAGCGTGTCTCTATAGCAAGGGCATTATTGAAAGACCCTAGTATTTATTTGTTCGATGATTGCCTGTCGGCTGTGGATACCGAAACCGAAGAAGAAATTTTGAGCAATCTTAAAAAAGCTTCATATAACAGGACGACCCTTATTGTCAGTCATCGCGTTTCCTCGGCAAAAAATGCAGACAAAATCATGGTTTTAAAAGATGGAAAAATAATACAAGAAGGTACCCATGAAGAATTGAATACCACCGACGGATACTACAAAGAACTTTATATGAATCAACTATCCGAGAAAGAAAACTAGAAAATTGTTGCTGAATACGCTTTTTTTTTTCATTTTTGATGGACTAACACTATATACATGACCAAATGGGCGACAAAGATTTAATGGATCAAGAAGAAATTCATTCCAAAGTTTTAAGAGCAGGAAGAAGAACATATTTTTTTGATGTCAGAAGTACAAAGGCGGGTGACTACTACCTTACGATTACCGAAAGCAAAAAATTCACCCACGATGACGGCTCTTTCCACTACAAAAAACACAAAATTTATCTGTACAAAGAAGACTTCGTTGCTTTTAAAGACAACGTTGAAGAAATGATGGATTACATTATCGATGAAAAAGGAACCGAAGTGATTTCTGAAAGGCATCAACGAGATTTCAAAAAAGAGGAAGATGAAGTGAAAGAAAATGGGGAGGCAAAACCCGCTGATAGCTTCACCGATGTTAATTTTGACGATATTTAGTCAAGGTATTTTACAGATTATTATAACGGCCCTCTTTCAAGGGTCGTTTTTTCTATATTGATATTTTAATCCAAGCAAATTGAACATGAAAAGAACACTGCTATTATTCACTCTTTTAGTGCTTCAAAATGGGGTCTCTCAAGACTTGCTTGACTTAAACTATTACCTGCCCCAAGATATTACGTATGACAAAAACATTCCTTTACCTAAAGATATTATAGGGCACGAAGTCGGCGAGAGGCATATTACCCATGATAAGCTCATGTATTATATGCAAACCCTGGCAAAATCAAGCGACCGCATCACCCTAGAAGACAGAGGAGCTACTTTTGAAGGAAGACCCATTTTACTGCTTACCATAAGCTCGCCAAAAAATCATCGGAATATTGAAAAAATTCAGCAAGGCCATATGGCCTTAACTGAAAAGGGCGGAGGTGACCGCTCAGTTAAGGATATGCCCATTATTGTGTACCAAGGATTTTCAATTCACGGCAATGAGCCCAGTGGTGCCAATGCCGCTTTGGCATATGCCTATTACCTAGCAGCTGCCCAGGGTACTGAAATCGAAGCGGTATTGAACCATATGATTATCTTACTGGATCCATCTTTTAATCCTGATGGCCTACAACGCTTTGCCCACTGGGCAAATACCAACAAAAGCATAAACCTAAACCCCGATACTAATGAAAGAGAATATCATGAGCTTTGGCCTAGTGGGCGAACCAATCACTATTGGTTCGATATAAATCGAGATTGGTTACCCGTGCAGTTGCCCGAAAGTCGGGCACGTATAAAAACCTTTCACAACTGGCTACCCAATATTTTAACGGATCATCACGAAATGGGAACAAACGCCACCTTCTTTTTTCAACCTGGCGAACCCATGAGAGTACATCCGTTGACCCCGAAAATGAACCAAGAACTAACTGCAGAAATCGGCACTTATCACGCCAAGGCATTGGACCGGATCGGATCTCTTTATTTTTCTGAAGAGAATTATGATGATTATTTTTATGGCAAAGGCTCTACTTTTCCTGATGTGAATGGCGGTATAGGAATTTTGTTCGAACAAGGGAGTTCTCGAGGTCATATTCAAGAAACTGAAAACGGACTCCTTACTTTCCCATTTACGATTCGCAACCAATTCACCGCTGCCTTGTCTACAATCGAGGCAGCCAAAAATATGCGTATTAAACTCTTGGAATATCAGCGTGATTTTTACAGCACGCTCCGAAAGGAGACCCCCAAGAAAAAGGTAAAGGCCATTGTATTTGGAGATAGTAAAGATGTAGCCAAGACCTGGCATTTGGCCGAAATTCTTCATCGACATAAAATAAGGTTCCATGAATTGGCAGATGATATCACTTTATCAGGAAAACACTTCAAAAAAGGAGCAAGTTATGTGGTTCCCATGAACCAAAAGAACCCACGCCTGATTGAGGCCATGTTCGAAAAACGAACCACTTTTACAGATAGCCTTTTCTACGATATCTCTGCATGGACATTTCCGTTGGCCTTTAACATGGACTATACACAAGTTGGCTCTTTATCTCAGATAGGCACTGAAGTTAAAAATCTTATTCCCTTATCAGGAAATGTAAATACTGAAAGCCATTATGCCTATCTCTTCGAGTGGAATGAATATTATACCCCAAAGGCATTGAACAAAATAATGAATAAGGGTTTGAGGGCAAAAGTAGCTATGGCTCCCTTTAACCTAGAGGACAAGCAATATGATTATGGCACCATCATGATTCCTGTGCAAAATCAAAAATTAGACCCCGAGGCACTCTATCATTTTTTAAATGAAGTCGCAGGAGATAGTAAACTGCAAATTACTGCTGTGGTAACAGGACACGCCAAAGGAATAGATTTGGGAAGCTCTGATTTTAAGCCTGTTAAAAAACAAAAGGTCGCCATTCTTGTGGGTAGCGGTATCCGCAGCTACGATGCGGGTGAAATTTGGCATTTGTTCGATACACGATATAATATAAAACTCACTAAAATCGATACCGAATATTTTAGAAAAATAGACTTGAGCAAGTATACCGATATCATTATCCCCAGTTCTTCACCCTTGGACAAAAAGAGTGTGAAAAAATTGAAGGAATGGGTCGAAAATGGCGGTACACTAATCGGGTATCGCAATGCGGTGGAATGGTTCGCTAAAAGTGATTTAATTACATTAAATTTTAAGAGAGATACCTTGGTTGCAAAAAATACCGCCTTCAATCAAAAAAAACAATTTAAAGGAGCACAGCTTACCAGCGGAGCAATTTTCGAGACGAAACTCGATTGCTCACACCCCATAAATTTCGGATACAAGAACAACAGATTACCCATGTTCAGAAATTCGAACATTTATATCGAAGCCGATAAAAATAGCTATAACAACCCTATTCAGTACACAGATACCCCCCTGTTAAGTGGTTATATTTCGGAAGAAAATCTAGAATTCATCAAAAACTCGGTTCCCTTTCAAGTAAAACGATTGGGCAAAGGGCGCATCATTATATTTACTGACAACACCAACTTTAGAGCATTTTGGTACGGCACCAATAAACTGTTGATGAATGCCATTTTCTTTGGTGACATGATGTAGGCGCTATTAAATTTTGAGAAAAACACCCTTGTTTAGACCTACACAAGGGTGTCTGCAACTAAAAGTGTCATAAAAAATTCTTTTGAAAAATTGCGAGATAATATCCTCTACTCCTTCTTGGGCTGGCTTCCCATTTCTAATTCTAAGACTCCGCCTTTTGTTAAGTCTGCGTGATTAATCTCAGGTCGGTCCAAAGCTTTTGTATTCCATTTAATTTTTTGAACGTATCTATTGGT
The DNA here is from genome assembly GCA_045046905.1 of Flavobacteriaceae bacterium. Taxonomy (GTDB): domain Bacteria; phylum Bacteroidota; class Bacteroidia; order Flavobacteriales; family Flavobacteriaceae; genus JASFYU01. The sequence continues at coordinate 8,096 of JASFYU010000135.1, forward strand.
ATCGTTATTGTTTTTGGCTACAATCTCAATTTTATCCCCAGAGTAATATGCGCTGTTCAAGTGAATGGTAATCTTGTCAAAAATGGGGCTTCCAATATCCATTTTTGGAATGGGTTCGGCTCCTGATTTCATTTCGAATAGGCCTATTTTCATCAATACAGCCAAGGACCCCATGAGGCCTTGATCTTCATCTCCGCTATAGCCAAACTTTGGCGACAAATCTCCGAATACCTTATCGACCACTTCTCTTGACCAATATTGGGTGAGCCATGGTTTGCCAATATGGTTGAACACAAAGGCGGTTTCAATAGAGGGTTGATTACCATAATTGATAGGAATTCTTCTATTGGCCTCATCCAATTCCTTTGCATGTGATTTTCCTGAAGTAAAATCTAACTTAGATGCTATTTTGAATGAGGTATCGAGCTTATCGGCCGCCGCATCATTTCCTCCCATCAAGCGTGCAAGCCCTTTAAGGTCATGGGGCACATACCACGAGGATTGAGCCCCATTAGACTCTACAAAGCCACCTTTATAATCATAGGGGTCGTAGGGGTCTCGCCAACCACCGTCTAATTCTCTTGGCCTGATCCATTTGGTCTCCGAATCAAAAAGCTTCTTCCAATTGTTCGACCGCCCCATAAAAAGCTGATAATCAACCTCCTTACCAAGCACTTTTGCCATTTGCGCCAAGCACCAGTCCTGATAGGCATATTCCAAGGTTTGGCCCGCACCATCTTGATGCCCTCCCCATTGTATGCTATCTATAGGAAAGGGAATATAGCCCCTGTCCAAATAATAATCCAGACCACCTCCTTTATGAGTATTGTGCTCATAACCGGCCTTGCCCATGGTGCCACCCAATAGATGGTTTTTTTTCATGCCTTCATAGGCTTTCTCAATATCAAAGCCCCGAATTCCTTTCATATAGGTGCCTACGATAAAAGGCGTCGAAGATGCACCCGTCATGACATGAGTATAATTACCCCCAGAAGGCCCTCTGGGTATAAACCCGCCATCCTCGTACATCAGCAACATAGAATTGACAAATTGCTCAGCAATTTCAGGATACACCAAACCCCATAGGGTCGTAATCGTCCATTGTGCGCCCCAGAAAGAATCTGAATTATAATGGTTGAACCTAGGCCTCCCATTTTCATCCAAGGGAATCTGCCCTACCCTAGTGCTGTCTCCTGTCATATCACTATAGGTTCCACTGGCATCACTAATAATGCGCCTACCTTGTAGCGACTTCCACAAATCTGTATAAAATCTACGTTCCTGTTTATTACTTTTTCCCGAAATTTCGATACGCCCCAAGTAATCGTTCCATTCGGTCCTAGATGCTTTTACGACCCGTTCAAAATTCCAATGATCGAGTTCCGCATCTATATTCAATTTTGCCTGTTGGGTGCTCACATATGAAATACCTACCTTCATCAACACCTCTGTTATATTCTCATTCAAGGTCAAATAAACGCCTCCGTTAGCACCATCAAAGGTCTCGACATTGCCTTGCAGCTTACCATCTTTCCATGCCCCCATGGCCTCATATGCATCTTTTAACTGAATATGAAAATAAACGTAGGTATCTTTTGGCCTTCTATTGGTTCTGCCCATTAGGGCATAGCCACTAATTTCATTGTCAGAAATTTTATCTACATGACCATATTTGGTCGGAGATGGCCCAAGTACGGTACCCAAATCAATCAAAATAGAATGCTGGTCTTTCTTATCAAAGGTATATCTATGAAACCCTACACGGGTGGTAGCGGTCAATTCTACATTGATGCCATAATCTTTTAATTTTACTTGATGATACCCAGGAAAAACAGTTTCTTCCTCGTGTGAATAGGAAGATTGGTAGGCCTCAGACCCCAAATGCCCCTTAAAGTCACCCGTTGTCGGCATTACCGGCACACCAGATAATTGCCAGGCATGTACGTGACTAAAAAACTTAATGCTATCCTCATTGTATCGATACCCTGAATTCCACGCCCCGTCAATAGCCATATCAGGACTTACATTCACCATTCCAAAGGGTCTGCTGGCCGATGAAAAATAAAACCAACGTGAATTGGCCGCATCTAAAAAAGGGTATACCTGATCTACCGGTTCTTTTATTTTTTCTTTACAACTAGAAAAAAATATGGGGAACGCCAGAAAAGCGATTCCTAAGTGCTTGAGTAATAATTTCATAGGGTACTGCTGTTTTAATCTACAACCTCGACCCAAGGGTGCGAGGAATGCTTCCGAAAAAACATTTTTCATTTCGAGGCAAGCCTGCCTACCGCCGGCAGGCCTGCCGGCATAGGCAGATTAAACCCTCAATGAGGGTTTTAAATGGCAAAATATCGTTAACGTACACGAATTTAGCGATTCACTTTGAAACATCAACACCAAACCTCAACATAACAGCACTTATTTTGACGAACAGGATATTTAGAGCGTGAGATTTTCTAAAGCGCAATAGATTAAATGAAAGATTTGAATTGAATAAAAAAGCATCTAAACTGTAAACAAATCTTAGGTCGAACTCAGGTTAATAAGAATGAAACCCACTAATATAATCACTCCAACCTCCGAAACATTAAAAGCCGAACATCCATAGCAGCATTACCCTGAAATTCGGATGCTTTTAGGGTCATGGCCCTTCTTCCTTTTTTAAGGAATATCTCACCCAAACGCATGGGTATAAAATCTTTAACGTATGACTCTATTCGAGAATCACGGTCGTTTTCCATACCGGTTAATGGCGGGTCATGTGCAACGGTAATACGAGCCTTGAGTATGCTCATGCCATTTATTAATTGAATGGTAACACCCTTATTTTCTTCAGCAAGTGTATAATATAATTCTACTTCAAATGTTCCATTTTCAAGAACATCAATGTCCCAGGTGATGGAATCTTTTTCACTTTTCCAATGGGTGAAAAAGGTATTGTTCGGGTGGCGATTACTTCGCCTAATATTTCCGTGTGCGATACCGTCACGAGCGGGAATCTGCGTATACTCAAAATTTGGATGCCCTAGAGTCAATGGGCGGTCATCAGTTTTCACTGTCATGGGTTTTGTTTCAGCTAGCCAATCTTTTTTTGCCTTTCTTAGGGAATCAACAACTTTCGGAAATTCTCCTGAAATATCTATTATTTGCCCACGATCATTTATCATGTCATACAAGCGGTCTTCATGATCCAAACGAAATTGTTGTGTTCTTATACTAGTTTTTTCCTGCCAATGGTTGAAAACTAGCCGATCCTCCCATTTCGGATTTTCTTCAAGCAGTAAAGGAGCTAAATTTTTACCATCAATGATTTTTTTGGTTCGGATATCAATCTGCGCAAGGCCTGCTAATGTCGGCAATATATCCATGGCACTTCCGATTTGCGACACCGTTTTACCAGCTTTCACCACACCTTTCCATTGCAGAAGAAACGGGGTTCTTACGCCTCCTTCATCCGTAGACCCTTTTCGCCCCCTCATATGACCATTCCATCGCCATCCATTGGGCCCATTATCAGATAGGTATATAATAATCGTATTTTCTTCAAGCTTAAGATCTCTCAATTTACTGGCAATTCTGCCCACATTGTAATCAATGTTTTCTACCATTGCCAAGGCGGCTTTTGTATGTGCTATAGTAGTGGTTTCTTCTCCATGATAAGTCAAACTCAATTCTTTGTCTTTAAATCGGTTCCAGAACTCATCAGGTACCTGCATTGGACTATGGGGTGTATTCAAAGGAAGGTATAAAAAGAATGGATTCTCTTTATTTTTAGTTATGAATTGTAAGCCATGATTTGTCAAGTCATCCACTAAAAACCCATCACCTTTTACAATTTTTCCGTTATGTTCGAGCATCGGACTGAAATAGTTGCCCCAATGCCCAGAAGTAAAACCATAATAATCATCAAAACCTCTTGCATTTGGATGATATGGAGGTTGCATACCATTATGCCATTTACCGTAGGCAGCGGTTTGATATCCCGCTTGTTTGAATACTTCGGCGAGGGTAGTCTCGTTCAGGTTCATTCTTTCACCACCTGCCGAAGTTTTGTGTACGCCTAGTCTCGTAAAATGCCTACCCGTAAGTAGTTCTGCGCGGGTGGGAGAGCAGACAGGTTGTACATAAAAATTTTCGAATGACACCCCATTTTCGGCTAAGGCATCGATGTGAGGGGTGTTAACATCAGAATTTCCGTTCATGCTTAAATCACCCCAGCCTTGATCATCGGCCATAATCAAGACAATATTTGGTTTCTTGAAGTTTTTGGAAGTTTGAGAAACTTTAGATTTCGATTGTTCTTTGCAGGATATCAAGACGATACAAACCCCCAAAAAGAGCCAGACGATATTTTTCATTTAAACGGTATTTCTTTTTAATTAAACCATTTCTTAATTGCCCACCCTACCATTGAATTAGTGGTACGCTAATATAAGAACCATTTGCTACTATCCTGAATTCATGTGTTTAAAATCTTGAGTGGTAAAAAATATATTATAAACCTATTCTATTTTTTATACTGAACACTATTGCCAAATGACCTTAATCTTTGTTCCAAGGCCCTACATATCGTACATAGACATAATTAAATACAAAAAGTGCCCAAACAATGGCAGCTGCGACTTGAAAACTCCAGAATAAAATTCCTAGAATCAATAGCAGGCCAAAATAAATTGGGTAAGTTAAAAGTGCGAACGCAAATCGAAAGGTACCCATAAATTCAGGTTCTGGCACCTTGGGTTTTACCACAGTCCGCCAAAGTAATACTATCGGAAAGTTTAGAACCATAAAAATCACTTTGAACAGTTTCAAAATACCCGCTAATTTAGAAGTGGTCTTATTTTCGTTTTCAAGGACATCCAAATTTCGTATGATGCTATTCACAGCTTGGGGGTCTAAATAGTTCACTCCCAAAGTATCTAACCGACCTACGATGTCCTCATAGAATTCCTCACTCTCAATATGTGTGGTCAGGGTTTTTAGACGTTCAGAAACGGCTTCTTTGATCCGTAGAATAGAAGCTTTGAGATCCTCGGGGTCGTATAACTCTTGCACTGCAATATCTTTTCCGTAATAAATAGCCACCTCATCAGGAAAAGCAGCGGCATTTTTATAATTAAGACCTACGGGCACTATTCGAATATCGAGATCTGGGTTCTTTTCGAGTGCCTTAAAAATAATGCGGGTAAAACCTTTGCTCAAGCGTCTGACCCTTCTTTTTAAATTGTGGTTCGCCTCAGGAAACATCACCACTGCCTCATTCATTACAAGAAGTTCGGCACATGTATCAAAAACCGCCTGATTATTTTTTAAAGACGCCCGACCATCACGAATGCGATAAATAGGAATCATTTGTGCAAAATTAAAAACCCCTTTTAGAAAAGCTCTTTTAAAAATATCGGACCGGGTCAAAAAATATGGCTTTCTACTCCAGTCGATTGCAATCAATAAGACATCTATCAACGCATTCTGATGATTCGGCAAAAAGAGAACAGGCCTACTCTGGGGTATATTATCAAGACCGAAAACCTTTATTTTTCCGCAATACAAATGCAATGCGAACTTCACACAACCCTTAACAAAGTAATACCCTAATCCTTTCAAGCCAGTTTTTCTTTTTTAATAGGGCGGTAACCCCAAAAACCTACCAATACCAATCCTGACACCAAATGCCAAATACCCCAGAAAGCGGCTAACAATGCCATACCACCAAGGCCCTCAAAAAAAGTAAAAATGAGTAGCAGTCCTAATCCTGAATTCTGTATGCCTGTTTCAATAGTGATAGACCTCGTATCTCTTTGAGACAATCCAAGTAGTCTTGCGAAAGAGAACCCAGTCGTAAAGGCTACTAGATTGTGAATAACAACGATCCAAAAAACATAAAGGATATAATCTATAAAAATATCTCTATTGTTGTACAGTGCCAAAAATATCAAGGAAATAAAGAACAGCAAGGAGACCACTTTGAGAACCTTTGCGATTTTCAGGGCAAACTTTGGCCGTAGATAATGTATCCACATTCCCAAAAGAAGAGGCGCCCCTAAAAGAAGTGATACCAATTTTATCATTTCTAAGGGAGAAATGGCAACTCCGAGTAAGATTGAGGCAGTAGGTGAATATAAAGATCCCCAAAATTGTAGGTTCAAAGGGGTCATAATAACAGCCAGTAAGGTGGCTATCGCGGTAAGACTAACTGATAATGCCGAATTGCCTTTGGCCATATGTGTAATAAAATTAGATACATTACCTCCTGGGCAAGCGGCGACCATAAACATTCCTAATGCAATACTAGGCAAGGGATTGATAAGTAAAACCAGTACATAGGTTATGGCCGGCAAAAGAAAAAATTGACTAAAAACACCTACAAAAATAGGTTTGGGGCTTTTTAACAATCGCTTAAAATCATCTATAGATATTTCAAGCGCTATACCGAACATCACCAAAGCCAATGCAGTGTTCAACAGCCACAATGTACGGGTGTCAAAATTAATATGAACGGTATCTAATAGGGTTTCTGTCAAATAATTATAAGATTTTAAGTCCGTTTGGAACCGATGCTTCCGGTTGAATCAAAACTACATCAGTACCCTCAATAGCTCCCAATATAAGACATTCACTCATAAAATTGGCGATTTGCTTCTTGGGAAAGTTAACAACAGCAATGAGTTGTTTGCCTAAAAGTTCTTCTTTAGCGTACCGTTTCGTAATTTGAGCTGATGATTTTTTAATACCAAGTTCAGAGCCAAAATCGATATATATTCGATAGGCGGGGTTACGAGCTTCGGGGAAATCATCAACTTGTACAATGGTTCCTACACGCATGTCGATCTTTGTGAAATCAGGCCAAGTACTATTTTTAGTCATACTCCTTAAATCGAATGTGAATATTGTAAAGCTCGAAGTTAAAAATAGCATCTTAGATAACAAAGAATCGTCAAAATACTTTTAACTTTAGAGGGTAATACCAATTTTATAAAAATGGCAAGAACAGCCAGTAATAGGTTACCCCTTGGCACCTTAGCACCTGCGTTTGATTTGATAGACGTGATCACGGAAAAATCTCTCGAGCTTCAAGCTATGAAAGGAGCAAAGGGCACGCTGATTATGTTTATTTGTAACCATTGCCCTTTTGTGGTACATATAAATCATGAAATCGTAAAAATGGGAATAGCTTATGCCCCCAAAGGAATCGGGTTTATTGCCATTTCTAGTAATGATATCGAAAACTACCCACAGGATGCACCCCACCTCATGAAACAAAAGGCTAAGGAAGAAAGCTATACTTTTCCATACTTATATGATGCTACCCAAGAAGTCGCCAAAGCGTATGACGCTGCCTGCACTCCTGATTTTTATCTGTTCGATGCTAATTTAAAATTGGCCTATCACGGACAGTTAGACGATTCGCGACCCGCTAACGGTATTCCTGTAAACGGAATTGATATACGCAATGCTCTCGATGCTCTTTTGGAGGAAAAAGATATAGACTCGAATCAAAAACCAAGTATTGGCTGTAATATTAAATGGATTGACCGATAATTGGCTATGAGATACAATGCCTTTTTCGGTTTTAATCTCAACAGTGGGTTTAATTTCTCGATAATCGGCATCGAAATGACTAGGTTCTTTTCCTTTTCTATGCCTTATGGGCTTGTCTTTGCCGTCAGGCAGGCAGGCCCCAAGCGTATTGACTATACCTGTAAACCCATTCAATTCTGGTAACAAGCTGAAAATATTACAAATGAAAATCGACAAATACGAAGCCCTTTCAAAGTTAGCAAAAAGCGAAACGCCATTTTTGCGATTATTTGAGCATGGCACCCTATCGGTAGAGGTGTACAAACCTAAAAAAATAGATTTACAGCAACCCCATACCCGAGATGAGGTTTATATTATCATTTCTGGCAGGGGTGAATTTTTAAATGGTAACGTACGAACTACATTCTCGTCTGGAGATTTTCTTTTTGTTCCGGCGGGAACCGAACATCGCTTTGAGAATTTTACTGCCGACTTTTCGACTTGGGTTATTTTTTACGGTCGAGATGGCGGTGAAAAAGAATAATATGTAATACCATTGTAATATTCCTAAAAACCGGTGTAGATATCGGAACATTTTGACGCAACAGCCTGTTGAAATTAACGATAGTGTTGAGGCATCCTTCTTTTCTCTATAAAGCCCACCCTTTTCGAACAAACAACCTTTCAATATGGGCATAATGGTGATTACTATGCCAGGCGTACCTCCCTATATTTTCCTCGACTGACACTTTTATATTTCCTTCGGGGTGTAAATAGTTTTTTTTAAGATCACTATCTGAAATTCCTTTCAAAAGAAATACCAATTTGGCATGTAAGGCCTTTATATAATCCAAAGAAAGCTCAATGGGTGCGGTACGAGCATCAAACAGATCCGCCCAATCTTTCTCCTCATAAGCTTTGATCAAGGGGCTGTCTTCAGTCAATGCCCATTTAAAACGGGTATAGCTATGATGATGACTATCAGCAATATGGTGTATCAGCTGTCTGACCGTCCACCCCTCTGGCCGATACGGGCTGTCTAATTGTTCTCCTGAAATGTTCTTGACCAAACTCGTCAGCCGAATAGGAAAATTTTCTAAAATTAGAATCCATTCCGCAATGTGGGTTCTGGTGATTTTTTCAGGACGTTCAAAATGCCCAATAGGATATCGAAGTTGTTCCATATAATTTTTCATAAAATAAAATTAGCAAACTTTAATACATTTTTAACCTAAAAAAAATGGGTTTTATATACAATCTGCTAATTTTGTTAGGATACTAATTTTAAAACCAAAAATAATGGCTACAATACGATTGGGCGACAAGGCCCCTAATTTTACTGCAGATAGTTCAATGGGGACTATTAATTTATATGAGTATCTAGGTGATAGTTGGGGAATTCTTTTCTCGCATCCGGCAGATTTCACACCAGTATGTACCACTGAATTGGGTACGGCTGCAAAATTCAAAGATGAATTCGACAAACGCAATGTAAAGATGTTGGCCCTTAGCGTAGATGGCGCCGCCTCTCATAATGAATGGATAAAGGATATTAACGAGGTGCAAAACACCTCCGTTAATTTTCCGATTATTGCGGATGAGGACAAAAAGGTCTCCGATTTATATGACATGATTCACCCCAATGCAGACAATAACCTTACCGTACGTTCGGTATTTATCATAGCCCCTGATAAAACCGTAAAATTAACCCTTACCTACCCTGCATCAACAGGCCGTAATTTTTATGAATTATTGCGTGTAATCGATTCATTACAATTAACGGCATACCACAAAGTTGCTACCCCGGCGAATTGGGAACATGGTCAAGATGTTGTCGTAATCCCATCCATAACTACCGAAGATGCCAAAAAAATGTTCAGCAAAGGTGTTGAAGAAGTAAAACCGTATCTACGCATGACGCCTGACCCAACGACCTAGCGCTACAGATTATTTACCTTTAACACTACCTTGGTAGAAACTTAAAAACCTTTCAATAAATTTGAAAGGTTTTTTTATACTGATTATCCTTAAACAGAAGCTTATAAAATCATGTATAATAGTACTAATTCAACTATCTTACAAAACAGGAATAGCTTTCTAAGCTGGCCAAACCAAACCATAAAACCAACATCATGAAATCATATACCCTTACGGAAATCAACAGCTTGTTACAGGGAGAGCTCATAGGTAATACTACCCAATCTATCACTGGCCCAGAACAATTAGAAAAAGCGGAGCCCCAACATATAACTTTTATCGGAAATAGAAAATACGCGCTTCTTTGGGAAACCTCAAAGGCCAGTATAGCTATAATAAATGAAACTATATCTTTGGATCCCGGTAGTAATAGGGCCTTGATCAAAGTAAAAAATGCCGATTTGGCCATGGCCAAATTATTGGAACTTTTTGATCCAGGACCCCCATCTTTCGAAGTTGATATTCATGCGACCGCTGTAGTTCATAAATCGGCCAAGATTGGTGCAAATTGTAAAATAGGCGCAAATAGTTATGTTGGCAAAGATGTTGAATTAGGCGATGGTACCATTCTCTACCCTAATGTCACTATTTTAGATGAAACTAGTATCGGAAAGAATACCATAGTTTGGCCAGGAACAATCATTCGAGAACGCTGTAAGATTGGCAGCCATTGTATTTTTCACAATAATGTTAGTATCGGCGCAGATGGATTTGGCTATAGACCTGACGAAAACGGGAAAGGACTGGTAAAAATACCACATATCGGAAGTGTAGTAATTGGCGATTACGTAGAAATAGGTGCTAACTCTTGTGTTGACAGAGGTAAGTTCAGTGCTACTTTCATTGGTGATGGGTGTAAAATCGACAACCTTGTGCAGATTGCCCACAATTGCATTATGGGTCGTAGTTGCATTATGGCCGGACATAGCGGATTGGCCGGTTCAGTAACTCTTGGTGACGGAGTCATTATTGGCGGCAGCGCATCAATCAAGGATCATACGACCATTCATTCAGGCGCAATAATAGGAGCAGGCTCAGGGGTCATGGGCGATATTTCAGCAGGCAAAACCGTTTTGGGTTACCCTGCACAAGACTCTCGTGATATGCTAAAACAATGGGTGGCTATGCGTAAATTGACAAAAAAATGAGCGTAAAAAGATAAGGAAGTGCCTTAAGGGTACAAAATCTATACTGGGGGCAATACCGTCACCTTTTCTATTATGAAAAGAATCGATAGCGGTGGTTTCATTGAAAAAGCCACAATTACGTAAAAAGAATGCCTTATCGTTAACACCGCCAACATAGCCTAGACGAGCACCTTTTATTGCGGTATTATCGGCCGTAAACTTCGGCTTTGTCAATTCATGCCAGTTTCCCTCGGTATCATAAACCCATTGATTGGCAAAGTCTACCTCTCTTGAAATATACCCCGTTTCGGTCACAAAATTCTCTAAAAAGGAATATAAACCCCTGAGATAGGTAGTAGTAAAGGGTCGTCTAAAGGTTGCGATAAGCTCCCACTGACCAGATTCTGGAGCATAAAAATATGCCGAAAAATCGGTAGAATTATTTTCTACCGGCTCTCCTTTTAGCAAAAACCAATACGTGCTCCCCGCCTTCCAATTGAATATCTTATAACTTTGGTATCCAGAACCTTCATTGCCAAATTCGCTGGAGACCACCTCATCTCCTTTTTCGAGAAGTAAACTTTATATTCTTCAGGTATTGAAACGGGACCCCTGCGTATCATATGGACTCCAGACTGAGAACAAGATTCTTCGTTCTGTACCGGAATTGACCTGTATTCCAAAATAGCCTTCTTTAAACCATTGGCCATAAAATAAGACCCCAATACATCTTCGCCTTCAGAAACCTTCACCTCATTATAAAACCATAAAACATCAATATCATCAGGAGTAGTATGCCCAAAATGCATCGAGGGACCACGCCTGCCCTAGTAAAAATCATCAGGCACATAGGTGATTTTACTCTCAGCGACCGAACCTCCTAATAGAACTTGAGTTATTTCGCCAAAATCAGCTCTGGTCTTTGTGATACCCTGAATCTCAATATAATTATACCCAATATCATCAATATTGAACACGCCGACTTGAATATCCTCGAACTCAGTGTTCGATACTTCAACTTCTTTTGAAACACCGTTGAGCGAAACCTTTATTGTAGATATTCCATTGGCAACCTTCATGTTAAGGCCCACATTAATCTTACCCCTAGCCCGTGTTTTAAAATACGTAAGTACAATAGAATTCGGGCTTGTCCACCCATAGAATCCATCATCGTGTATCAATCTGATATTTTCAGATAGTTTGTTCACCACCCAACTATTTCAGCCCGGAGAAATCTGAACAGAAAAGTCAAGATTATCTTGACCATCACCAGCCTTATCCGAACCACAAGAAACCATGAAGCCCATAGATAACGCCAAAGAAAAAAACACTGAAAATAAAGTATATTTTCTAATTATTTTTTAAAATATGTCGTAAATACTCAACAAAATTAACTAGATGAATCCTATTCTAAATCAATAAACATGCGATAGCGGAAAACCCAGATGGCAAACCCAATTCTACACTTTAAAATCGAAGGTTAGAATAGATCAGGCAAAAACTATACCCGACTAAAAATAAACAATACCAAGGACTACAAATACCACACTAGCCCTTACCATCTAAAATTCTCGTAATCCAATAATAAGCCGAATAAAAAATTTATTGAAACCAACTATAACCGTGATAAAGCCCCGCTAGAGGCAGCTAAACATAGAGGAATTCTTTTCGAGTAAAAAAATCGATACAAGCCTTGAGAATTATTAGCAACCAAATTGATTAAATTAATTACGACACTTCTCTATTTTAAGATAACCCTCAAAAAATCACACTATTAAAAATTTAAACGTTATATTTACAGCTTATAATTTATAATTTAATTTTTGTATTATGAGTAAAGGAACAGTAAAATTCTTCAATGACTCCAAAGGATATGGTTTTATCACTGAAGATGGTTCGAACGAAGATCATTTTGTACACATTTCTGGCTTAATCGATGAAGTTCGAGAAGGTGATGTTGTAGAATTTGAACTACAACAAGGTAAAAAAGGATTGAACGCCGTTAATGTGAAAGTTGTTGACTAGGTAGGTATAAACTTTTTTATAGTAAAAAGCCCCAACTATTATGTTGGGGCTTTTTTAGCTTTCATTTTAGATTTGTAAGAAATTAACTACTTTTGAATAATTTAATATAACTTTTACGCAACCTTTTAGATATATCTCTATCTAAGGTTAAACACAGTAAAATCTCCCCATTAATTAAAGCCAACTATGCTAACTTTTTTTGGTATCCTTTCCATTTTACTAATCGTAAATATTATTCTATTGGTCTTTAGTCTCGATAGCACTAAGAATTCTCGATGAAATGTATTCTTTACACGCTAAAAGTAGGGTGTTTTGATACTTAGCTGTTATACCTATAGAAATGGATTTTATTATCTAAAACAATTTTTACAAAATGTTGACCTTTTTCTCTGTATTAATCGTATTGATTATTATAAATACCCTGTTGTTAGTTCTTAGTATTGTGCCTCAGCAAAGAAATTAACCTCTAAAAAATCTCCTACCAAGGAACACAAAAGCTCCAACTTTGGTGTTGAAGCTCTGCAATGTGTATACCAATTAACTAACTTGACCTGAGCTATAAACTACAGTATTCAAACGCATCTATACCTCGACCTGTTTCCTAGCTACGGGTTTTTAGCTTTATCTCTTACTCATCATTGTCTATATGCCCGAGGCCATACAGATAATTCGGAGCCAGATAAAATGCAAAAGTCATTTGGTCTTCTGACTGTTCCTGATTTATTTCACTTCCATCAACTCAACATCGAACAACAATGTCGCATCGGGTGGAATTACTCCTCCGGCACCGGCACTACCATAGGCTAAATTGGAAGGGATAATAAAGCGGGCTTTATCACCGACTTGCATCAGAGAAATACCCTCATCCCAACCAGGAATAACTTGCCCCACGCCCAACTTAAAATCAATTGGCTCTTTGCGTTTATAGGAAGAATCAAAAACTTGACCGTTGAGTAAAGATCCCTCATAGTGTACAGAAACTTGCTGTCCTTTTTCTGCTTTTGCACCCTCTCCCTTTTGAATAATCTTGTATCGAAGGCCGCTATCAGTTTGATCGAAGCCAGCAGCGACCTCATCCAATGCTGCAGCTTGTTTGGTATTCTCTTCAGTCAATCGTTTATCTTTAGCGCCTTTAAAAGAATTAAAGGCCTCTAGTGAATTCCAATTTTTAGCATCATCTCCAATTCTGATAATTTCAAGACTTTCAATGATGTCATCTTGGGCGATCGTATCTACAATAGCACCGCCAGATTCAAGTTTTCCGAAAACGGTATGCTTATTATCTAACCAGGGCGTAGCGATATGGGTTATAAAAAACTGGCTGCCATTTGTGCCTGGGCCTGAATTAGCCATTGACAAAACACCTGGGCCATCGTGGGTAAGTTCAGGATGAAATTCATCATCAAATTTATATCCAGCATCACCAGTTCCCGTGCCCTGAGGGCATCCTCCTTGAATCATGAAATCAGCTATTACCCTATGAAATTTTAGTCCGTCATAGTAGCGATCGCCTTTGGGCTTGACACTGTTCTCCATACTCCCTTCAGCCAAGGCAACAAAGTTACCTACTGTTCCCGGAGTTTTATCATAGGTAAGTCTTATTACAATTTCTCCTTTTGAAGTATTGAATTTTGCGTAAATTCCGTCTTGCATTTTGCTCGTTTTTAATGAGCGGCAAAGGTAAGTAAATTTAGCTAAGAGTTAGGCGTATTGAATTTTTGGTTCAGGGTCATTCGAGTACAATTCTGAATAAGAGACTATATATTTCGACGCTAGTTTCTATTTTTTCGAGGCAACCACCCCATATTTATCAAAAAGATAGACCAAGCTGGCCATACTGGCCGCACCGAGTTCAAGTTCGCGTTTATTTATATGTTCAAAGGTATCATTCTCGGCATGGTGATGGTCAAAATAACGCTGTGAATCTGGTAGCAAGCCGGCCAAGACTATAACATCATTCTTTAATGGGCCAATATCGGCCCCACTGTACCCTTTTACAAACAAATGAATCAAATAAGGCTCGAACAGTGTCGCCCAACTTTTCACCTGACTTAAATTGGCTTCAGAACAATCGAATGAAAAACCACGGGGTGTAAATCCGCCTGAATCACTCTCCAAGGCAAAAACATGATTCTCATTTTTATTTCTTACCATTTCGGCATATTTGTTTCCTCCATGCAGCCCATTTTCCTCATTCATAAACAAGACCACACGAATTGTTCTTTGGGGCCTGTAGCCTGATATTTTTAAAAGCCGAAGCACATCCATACTCTGTACGCAACCGACACCATCATCATGAGAACCGTCTCCTAGATCCCAAGAATCAAGATGCCCACTGACGACCATTATTTCATCAGGATACGTACTGCCCTTTATTTCGCCTATCACATTAAAGGATTCTACATCTTTCAATTGCTTGCAATTCTGTTTGAAATAAAATTTAGTATCGGAGTTTAATTTTAGGGTAGTGCTTAGGAAATCAGCTGCATTTGTACTTATGGCCGCTGTAGGAATTCTTTCACTAAGGGGAATACCTTCGTAACTCATAGATCCCGTGTGTGGAAAATCGTCTAACCGTAAATTCAACGACCGAACAATAACGCCAACCGCCCCATACTTAGCTGCTTCGGCTGCTCCTAAATAACGCTGATCAACACAACTTGAATAGGCATCAAAAGTGCTAATTAATGTAGGATCCATAGGTCTATTAAAGAATACTATTTTGCCTGCTATCTCTTTTTCTCCAAGAGCTTCAAGATCTTTAATACCTTGCACCTCAACCACATTTGCCTTTATACCCCCCGCTGGGGTTGCAACAGAACCCCCAAGTGCACAGATCGGTACGGTATTGGTCATTCCTGGAGAAGTTTCGATATAGGCGAATTCAGGTATACCCCTCACCCATTTTGGCACCATTACGGCTTGTAACCAAACTCGATCCAAACCAAGTGCGTCTAATTCTGCCTTAGTATACTCGACCGCCTGCTGCGCTTGAATTGACCCAGATAGCCTACCACCGATCTGGTTTGACAAATGTTTAAGCCAATCGTACGCTTTCCCCTGCGTCAAGGCGGCATTATAAATTGCCTTTATTTGTTTTTCATCATTCGTCTGGGCATAGACTTGAGCTACGATCAAAAAAAGTAATATCAATAGTTTATTCATTCCTTTTCGCTTTCCAATTGGGCTTTATAGATTTCTAAATTACTCTTTATTTTGTCATTCAATTCGGGTTCAGAAACATCTTTGTATTTTTTTAACTCTTGTAATAAGATGGAAGCGACTACAACCCTAGCTGCCTTCTTGTTATCCGCAGGAATCACAAACCATGGTGCATGTGTTTTTGACGTATTGTTAATCGCCTCTTCATAAAATCGCTGATATTGTTCCCATAGCTTACGTTCTTTAAGGTCACCGGGAGAAAACTTCCAATTTTTTCGTTTCAATGCCAATCTACGCAACAAACGTTGGCGTTGTTCCTCTTTGGAAAGATGTAAAAAGAACTTGAAAATAATGGTTCCGTTTTCTGCCAAGTGCCGTTCAAAGTCATTGATCTGGTCAAAGCGTTTATCCCAAAAACCCTGATCTATATCTTCAACTTTATGAACGCCAGGAATATGCTCTCCCAAGATATATTCAGGATGTACCCGCGTTACCAATACATTTTCATAGTGGGTGCGGTTAAAAACCCCAAATATTCCTTTAGCCGGCAACACCAGGTAATGTCGCCACAAATAATCATGTTTTAACTCCAAGTCAGTTGGCACCTTAAAACTATGTACCTCAACGCCGCGAACATTAAAGTCTTTGAATACTTCTCTGATAAGGCTATCCTTACCAGAGGTGTCCATACCTTGTAAGCAAACTAGAACACTATATTTTCCGTGTGCATAAAGTATATCTTGAAATTCTCCGAGATCTACCCTTATTTTTTCCAGCTCCTTTCTAAGAACCTTATTGGAGGTTTCAAAATCTACCACAGTGGCGCTATCTGACAACTTTATTGTTTTATCAACTTTAAATTGAGCTAGTTCTATCTTTTTCATGGGTTGAATATAAAATATTTTATCGATGAAATACAGATAATGTTAAAAAAAAAGACCGTTCAACATGGGTAAAATCCAGTTCATCTAATATACCCGAAATCAATGTCGTTCCATCGAAAAAACTAGGTTTCAAAACCCTTACCGCAGTAACTTTACACTGTAATGTTCCCAAACTTTATACCCTAAACCTATCTTGTTATGAAGAAAATTCATTTTACACTATTTCTTGTAGCATTCTGCCTCTTTTCCTCTTTTAAGCCTAGCGCTGCCTGTGAATATGCTGGCTCCAATATAAACTTTGTACGATCACAAACCGAAAAGGCCATAATCATAAATGATATCAACAAGGCCCGATATTTTGCATACAAGGCCTTAAATGCCATTGAAAAATCTAAAAAACAACTTAATGAATGTGGGTGCGACTATGCCGCAAAAAATATAGAAGAAGGGCTAGATAACCTTAAAAAAGCTATCAAGGCAACCACTTTAAACAGCACACGAATTTTATTAAAGAGAGCTTTGGAAAATACTTTGGGAAGTTTGGAGGCCCTGGAAAAACATGATTTGCACAACAGTAATTTTGCCAGTGATGTTCTTGTACTGAACACTGTCGAAGCAAATACCACGAAAACAGCCCTGAAAAGGTTCGACATGAGGTTTCTACATCAAAAGATAGATGAATCGCTACTCAACTATCAAGAATCTTTGAATACTATTATCAACACCGTTAACTGCAAGGAAGCCAAAGCCTATGCCGATAAGGTCTTTAATCATTGTGAAACACAACTTCTAAAACCTAATTTAAGTGAAGGTAAAAAATATTATAACCTTAAAACCAAACAGATAACGGCTAAAGCCCTTGCAAGCTTGGGAGAATGTCTGAAAAGATAATATTTTTCAATTTAACTACTTACTCGCAAATAATATCACATCTGCTTCAGATACCTCTTTACCTCCTAGGATAATTAAGCGTTCGACCACATTGCGTAGCTCTCTTATATTCCCTGTCCAATCATAACTTTTTAATAGCTTGACCGCCTTATCGGAAAACACTTTGGGCGAAATTCCTTGTTCAGAGGTTATTTTTTTTGCGAAATGGTCGATTAGCATAGGAATATCACCACGCCTATCATTCAAAGCGGGTACGTGTATCAAAATAACGGCCAACCTATGATAAAGATCCTCACGAAACCTTGCTTCGGCAATCTCTTTTTTTAAATCTTTATTAGTAGCAGCCACCACCCTTACATCTACTTTAATATCCTTATCATTTCCTACTCTAGAAATTTTATTCTCTTGTAGCACTCGAAGTACCTTGGCTTGGGCCGAGAGGCTCATATCACCAATCTCATCTAAAAAAATAGTCCCCTTGTTGGCTGCTTCGAATTTTCCTGCCCTGTCTCGTACGGCCGAAGTAAAAGCGCCTTTCACATGACCAAATAATTCGCTCTCTATTAATTCTGACGGAATGGCCGCACAATTCACTTCAATAAAAGGGCCTTGACTCCGTTGACTTTTTTCGTGGATCCAATGCGCCACAAGTTCTTTACCCGTACCATTCGACCCCGTTATTAGCACTCTGGCTTCGGTAGGGGCCACCTTCTCAATCATATCCTTGATAATGTTGATTTCTTTACTATCACCAATCATTTCGTAATTTTTACTGACTTTCCTCTTCAGTATTTTGTTCTCAACAACCAACTCTTTTCTATCCAAAGCATTGCGAACCGTGGTCAATAAACGGTTCAGATCGGGTGGTTTTGAAATATAATCGAAAGCTCCTAAACGCATCGTATTTACCGCAGTATCCAAATCACCATGTCCAGATATCATGATAAAGGGAATTTCAGGTTTTATTTTTCTAGCCGCCTCCAATACTTCGACACCGTCCATTTTAGGCATTTTAATGTCACAGAGTACTAGATCATAGTCATTGTTCTTAATAGTTTCCAACCCTTTTAAACCATCTTCAGCCTCGTCTAATTCATAAGTGTCATTTTCCTCGGAAAGAATCTTGAGTAAAACCCTGCGTATAGCCGATTCATCCTCTATTATTAATATTTTAGGCATAGTTTTATTATTTTAAAGTCCTATTCTAAATCCTGTTCTAAAATAGAAACTTGAATCATTATTCAATGTGAAAATATCATTTCTTTCATTATCCCTCAGAACCCCCTTTTGAAATAAAGTGTGCCCCATATAGCCATAAACGCTCATTGCCTTAGTAAGATTATATTGATACCCCAAAGTCACCAATGCGGCCGAGGAGGAAATTGATGATGCAAAACCCGCATCTGGTAGAATCGTACTGTTCTGTAGATTGACAAAATAACCATCCAATATAAATTCTGCCTGTATGATATGTTTTTCTTTCAGATGATATTTCATTCCTGTTTTTGGTACTCCAACAACATACGTCCAATTAGGATGAAAACGTTTTTCGTAATACACTATCGGCAACGGAATCCTCAAAGCAATCGTCGAATTGTAAGCGATACCAAGTACCAATCGCATTGGTTTGTCTATATTCTGTTTGTCTTTAAATACGGCAATGGTGGCATTTACTGAGAAATCACCGTTTTCTAATGGGTTGGTCAGGGTAGATGCCAAGCGAGGCGTAAGCACCCCGACAAATCGCCAATCTGTATTATACTTGTATACATAGGCCAAATTTAGGTCGAGGATATGAAAATAGTTCAGCCCTTCGCCATTGATAGATATGTCTTCGCGTTGTAAATCATAGGCCAAACGATTATACTCGGCTCCGATAATAATATTATTGGAATCTTTTACCTTTATGGGCATATTGCCCACTAGTTTAATCCTGGATAATTTGACCCCAGAATCATTACGTGGCATAATCATATATTCCACCCTGAAAACATCAGGCGTTTGAGCAAAACAGCCCATTGTCGATAAAAAGAATGTAAGTAAAAATGCATACCTAATTCCTGTTCTAGTCGCCATTCTTTTTTTCA
The DNA here is from genome assembly GCA_045046905.1 of Flavobacteriaceae bacterium. Taxonomy (GTDB): domain Bacteria; phylum Bacteroidota; class Bacteroidia; order Flavobacteriales; family Flavobacteriaceae; genus JASFYU01. The sequence continues at coordinate 27,770 of JASFYU010000135.1, forward strand.
AATTCATCAATACTACTGTGCTTAAACGTACTATGCTGAAATAGATGCACATCGCGTTGAGGAAAAGGTATGGAAACATTATTCTCTCTAAATCGAGCATCAATCATATATCTTAGGTCACTCTTTATAAAAGGATCATCAAAACTATCGTCAAGATAAAAGTGAAGCGAGAACATCAAGGCAGAGTCTCCAAAATCGTCGAAGAGAACAAAAGGTTTAGGGTTCTTTAAAATTCTCGCATGCTTTTTTGCAACTTCTTCCAAGATTTTGGTAACCAAAACAATATCACTACCATAGGCGACCCCGACCTTGACTGCTTCTCTTGTGGTCTTATGGTTTTGAGTGTAGTTGTATATGCTATCGGTCAAAAACTTATGGTTAGGAATAACCAGCACCTTATCATCTCTGGTAAGGGCCCTCGTGGTACGTAAACGAATCTCAAAAACACGGCCTACCTTATTTTCTATTTCAATAATATCGCCTACGTGCAAAGACTGGTCTAAAATGATAAGAATTCCGGAAATTATATCTTGGAATAGGTATTGTAAGGCAAAACCAAGCCCGACAAAAAGAGCGGCCGATGCGGTGAGAAGCACGGTGACGTTTACTCCTGAGGAATGAAGTATCGTCACTACTACCAAAATATAAAGAAGGTATTTTAGAAAGCTAAATATGCTGACAAATTTGTTCTTGTCTTCTTCAGGCAGTTTTTTAGCGGCAAATTTGTGTATCAAGCGTAAAAGAAAGGAAACCACAACAAGAATGGCTATAATGCTCAACAAAGTACTAATAGAAATATGAATGTTTTCTGTATCTAATATCCTATAGGACAAGAATTCTCTTAATACCGAAAGAATGTTCTCTATCTTTTCCATATCAATATTTCAACCATTTAAAAAGTTCTCTATATGTAGCTTTTTTACCATACATTAAAATACCTACCCTATAAATCTTTGCGGCCAACCAAACGATTCCTACAAAAGAACCAATCAATAAAAGGATCGAGGTTACCAATTGCCATACAGGAACCCCCCCTTCACCAATTCCTCCAGGCAATCGCATAAGCATTACAATCGGAGAGGTTAGCGGGAATAATGAAAAACCAACGGCTATGGGCCCATGGGGATTACTAAAAACCGAAAAGAACCCCACATAGATTGCCAACACCAAGGGCATAATTATAGGAAACATAAACTGTTGGGTATCTGTTTCATTATCCACGGCGGCACCAATGGCTGCATAAATAGAACTATATATAAGGTAACCTAGAATAAAATAAATAATAAAAAAGCTAATAAGCATCAACCATGGTATTTTAAACAACTCTTGTGCATACAACTGCATGGTTTGGTCAAGGTTCGGAATCGCAACTGCCGTGTTCGCATCTATACCCTGTACCAAATTGGCACTGCTACCAAACGCTGAAGGATCAATATCGAAAATAGAGGATGCCACTAACATCAATATAAAACCTGCAATAATCCAAATCGCAAATTGTGTTATTCCGGCCAAGGAAGTTCCTATAATCTTGCCCAACATCAATTGAAAGGGTTTTACTGAGGAAATGATAACTTCTATAATCCTACTGGTTTTTTCTTCGATGACACTGCGCATAACAAAGCCACCATAAATGATTATGAACATCATAATCAAATACCCAAAACCACCTCCGATTAACGCTTTGATTTCATTAATACCTTTGAGGTTTTGTTGCCCCTCAAAAGTTGATATATTTATTTCAAAACGGTTATCCAAAACGGCATAATCCTCAGCAGAAACACCTAAATACTGGAGACGACCCTGTTGTAAACGGTCTTGGAAAACGCGCTCCAACCTATCTAAAATAGACGTATTGGGTGGCTCTACAGTATAGAAGAATGAATGTCTTGCTACCGTTTCCAAATCTTTCTCATGCGGAATAAACAAAAGACCGTAATAGCCCATGCCAGTAGTTGAATCTCTTGCCGCTTCTAAAGTAACTCCCTTGAATTTTATATAAGAGGTGCTCTCGGTCGAATTGAAGTCGTTGGAAAAATAATCACTTTCATTCAAGATTGTGATTACACGTGCTTCATTATCATTTATTTTGGTCAGGTAGGCAATGAGTACAACCATACCCACCATTAAAATAGGACTCAAAAAGGTCATAATAACAAAGGATTTATTGCGAACCTTAGCCAAATACTCTCTTTGTATGATAAGCAGCAATTTATTCATAGGTACCCTTGCTTTCTATTGTCTTAATAAATATATCATTCACCGAAGGTATAGTCTCTACAAAATGGTTAACATTACCTTTAGCCGACAGGTAGGCTAGCATTTCTCTAGAATTACTAGATGGTAATCGCAAGGTAAGATCCAATTGTTTCTCTTCTGAATTGTATATAGATGATCTAATCTGAAACTTGTTCTCTAATTCTTTCAAAAGTTCGTCTCCCCGATCCACCTCTAGCCCAACCTTAAAAACGTTATTCTTGTATGCCTTCTTTATATTGGACAATCGCCCGTCTAAGATTATTATAGACTGATGTAAAAGTGCAATATATTCACAGAGTTCTTCTACGGATTCCATTCTATGTGTCGAAAAAATAATGGAAGCGCCGTTCTCTTTAAGTTTCAATATCTCATCCTTTATAATATTGGCATTAATAGGGTCGAAACCGCTGAACGGTTCATCAAAAATAAGTAGCTTGGGCTCATGAAGAACGGTAACTATGAACTGTATTTTCTGAGCCATCCCCTTAGAAAGCTCTTGAACTTTTTTATTCCACCAATCGCCGATTTCAAATTTTTCGAACCAAAATTTCAATCGTTTTTTAGCTTCGTACTTGCTTAAGCCCTTTAATTGTGCCAAATACAGTACTTGCTCACCTACCTTCATGCTTTTATACAGCCCACGTTCTTCAGGCAAATACCCAATCATTGCAATATGATGGGGTTTTAAGGGTTCGCCATTAAAGAATACACGGCCTTGATCAGGAAATATAATTTGATTTATTATTCGTATCAGCGTAGTTTTTCCTGCACCGTTGGGCCCCAAAAGCCCATAGATGCTATTTTCCGGAATTTCTAAGGAAACCTTGTTGAGAGCAGTGTGTTCTCCAAACTGTTTGGTAACCTCCTCAGCGACCAGGATATTATTCATACAAGCAATTTCCCCAAAGATATAGAAATGCTTTAAAAGGTGTTTCGGTTTTAACCAATTTTGTTCAACTCTTGTTGCTCAATCAGAATGCACAAAACCCATACAGATAGGCGCACCTTACTGAAATAACATAGAGTGGACCATACATTTGAAAGAGCGTGACTAAAACCATGGAATAGACGACCATTACAATCTTTACAACCCTTTATACAATGTGCCCACTGACCTGATTGAGATTGAAAAAAATATAAGGTTTTATAATTAAGGAGCTCTCATTTTATTTCAACACTGTCTCAATAGTTATCAGGAGAGAAGCTGCCCGCCTGTCGGGTTAATCCTAATTTAAGGCTGTCGCTTTGCCAATAAAAAACAAAACCCACCCTTAATAAATTAAGGATGGGAAAAAAATTGCTATGAAAAAGAAAATTAATATTGGTTTCCCAATATCAACTCAAATATACGTTTTTTATTTAAAACCCAAATTAATTAACAATCAAGATGGTTAAGAGAACATATCTTTTACTTTTTCGAAAAAAGATTTATCCGATTTTTCAGGTTTGGGCTCAAAATTCTCATTGTCACTCATTCGTTCAAAAAACTCTCTCTGTTCCTTATTGAGCTCTTTGGGGGTCCAAACATTTACATGCACCAATAAATCACCACTGCCATAGCCATTAATGCTAGAAATACCTTTTCCTCGCAATCGCAGTATTTTACCTGATTGTATTCCTTGTTCTAACTTAATACGCACCTTACCGCCAACGGCATCAATCTCCTTAGAGGTGCCCAGAACGGCTTCTGAAAAGCTGATATACAAATCATAATGCAAATTATCACCTTCTCTCTTAAGCGTCTCGTGATCAATGGTATCAATGGCCACTAACAAATCTCCTGCTATGCCATTTCCTGGCGCTTCATTACCTTTTCCTTGAACTTTTAACTGCATACCCTCCTCAACACCGGCAGGTATTTTTATAGAGACTGTCTCCTCTACTATTTTTAATCCTTGTGCATCAGAATCGCTAGGTCGTTGATCTAGAATTTGTCCGCTGCCATTACAACTACTGCAGTTTGCAGCCGTCTGCATTCGACCTAAAATGGTATTCGTAATCTTAGTGACCTGCCCTCTTCCGCCACATGTACCACAGGTTTTATAGGTTACCCCACTGGCCTGTACTTTTCTTCGAACCTTTACTTTTTTCTCGACCCCGTTGGCTATTTCTTCCAGATTAAGCTTGACATGGATTCTTAGGTTACCTCCCTTCATTCTTCGTTGGCCTCCACTGAAGCCCCCAAAACCACTAAAGCCGCCACCGCCTCCAAAAATATCACCAAACTGGCTAAAGATATCGTCCATGTTCATACCCCCACCACCAAAGCCACCTCCGCCATCAAATGCGGCATGACCATATTGATCATATCTCGCTTTTTTATCTGCGTTACTTAAAATTTCGTAGGCCTCGGCAGACTTCTTAAACATTTCCTCGGCCTTAGGGTCTCCCTGATTTTTATCTGGATGATATTCTATGGCCTTTTTTCTATATGCTTTCTTAATCTCGGTTGTAGTCGCATTTTTACCTACACCCAATATGTCATAATAATCTTCTTTCATATCAAGAGTTTAGTTTCCGACAACTACTTTTGGATGACGAATAATCTTATCGCCCAACTTGAAGCCTTTTTCAATAACATCAACAACTTTTCCTTTAAGCCTTTTATTGGGTGCTGGTATTTGGGTAATGGCATCATGCACCTCTGCATCGAATACATCACCTTGTTCGACCTCAACCTCTTGAAGGCCCTTAGAATTAAGGGTCTCACGTAGCTTAACCTTAATAAGCTCTACTCCTTTGAACACCTCTTTATCCTCAGATTTTGAAAGTTCCTTTAACGCACGATCAAAATCATCTAAAACGGGCAGCAAAGAGACCATAATCTCTTGTCCGGCGGTTTTGAATAACTCTATTCGTTCTTTTGAAGTTCTCTTTTTATAGTTTTCAAACTCTGCAAAAAGGCGCAGGAACTTATCTTTTTCTTTCCCGATTTCCTCTTTGAGTTCTTCTTCTAAAGTTAATGTTTCTTGTTCTTCACCCTTATCTTCTTCACTATTCTGACCTTCGTCATTCAACTCCGTTTCAGAAATTATTTCATCAAAATCTTCTTCTCTACTTTTCTCGCTCATTTGATATCACTATTTAAATGCACTTTTAAAGATGGCAAAAGTACTGCCAATTCTTTAAAAATGTCAAAATGTCACTAAAGAATAAAAAAAGGCTGTCGGAAAAGCACTTATAGTCGTCTTTACAAAGTATGAAAAGATATGTAACTCATTGATTAACAATAAATAGATTACTTCGCCTTGTTACCATTGACGTTTTTATCATACTTTTTAGACAGCTTGATACAAGTTCCTAGGGTGATTTTTTTCTATATCAAATTGGTCTTGGTACATTGGCATCTTCAGGTCTTTCTCCAGAATCTTTATGATAAATCTCCTCTAAAGCCTTGCTAATATTCCGATACTCGAAAATAAAGCCTTCGTCTTCAATTTTTTTACTACCAACCCTTTGACTAACAAACAAAAGATAAGACATTTCACCAAGTAATATCTTCAAAATAAATTTCGAGATATTCGGCAGAACCAAGGGCCTGTTCAGTGCTTTAGCGATTTCTTTGATCAATTTAGTATTCGTAACAGGATTGGACGCAACGCCGTTGTAGACGCCCTGCATCCTATTTTCAACGAGAAAAAGAAAGATACGCGCCAAATCATTTATGTGAATCCACGACTGCCATTGTGTACCTGCTCCAAAAGCCGCCCCGACATAATTCTTAACAGGTCTTGTCATTTCAACTAATGCACCGCCCTTGGAAGACATGACCAAACCAATCCTTAGGATCGAAATATTAAAATTGAATTTGGTAAACGTATGCAGCTCTTCTTCCCAGGCCTTTACCACATCGCCTATAAAGCTATCATCGACCTCTTTTTCTTCTTCGGTGTAAAAAGAGATGAAAGAATGTGGGTACACCCCTATTGCAGAGGCGGAAACAAAAGACTGTATTCCGCTCGTATCTACACTATTCAAGGCCTTGTTCAGGGTTCGCAAGGCGTTTAACCTACTCTCAAGAATCTCCTTTTTGTAAGTGTTTGTCCATCTTTTAGAAATACTCGCCCCTGCCAAGTTAATAATCGCGGACACCTCTTTAAAACACCCCAAATCAATATTCAAAGTATTTGGATTCCAATAAAACCCCTGACAATCACTCCTCGAAATCACCTTATTTCTATGTGTGGTCAAATAGTTCACGGTCATATTCCGCTCATGGCACAAGGCTACAATTTCATTTCCGATCAGGCCTGTAGCCCCTGTAATCAATACCTTCATAACACAAAGGTATGCGAATTAGATATCCGGACACCTCAATTTAATTTGGATTTAACACTGTTCTTAATTCAATTGTTAAATTCAATATAAATTGTGTTGAAACTTAACTTTTTATATGGTTTTCACTGGTCTTTCTGGCACGGAGCATTTCACGCTTTCCGGGAGGCCCCGGCAAACGTTCGACATCGAAACCTACAGCCTGCATAGCCCTACGAACACTTCCTTTTGCGGCATAGGTAACCAAGACCCCGTCTTTTTTCAATGCATTGAACATTCTCGAAAAAATAGCCTCAGTCCACAATTCAGGCTGCACCTGAGCCCCGAAAGCGTCAAAGTAAATTAAATCAAAAGAATCATCAAAATCTAGCTCTTTAAAATCTCTTTGTTGTTTGTGTAGTCTAAAATCAGCTGATATCACAACTTCTTTTCCCCAAGGTGATGTATGCATCTTTTCAAAGTCTTCTGCATGGTTCTCAACCTTCAATTCAGTAATATAGTTAAGCTGCTGCAGTTCTTCTGAAGTGATAGGATATGCTTCAACGCCTACATAGGTAATATTCAGTTTTGTTTTTTTGCCTTCTAAAAAGCTTATGAAGGCATTTAAACCCGTTCCAAAGCCTATTTCTAAAATAGACAATTGCCGCTGGGTGTATAGAGAAAGTCCGTGTTTAATAAAGACATGATAAGCCTCTTGTATAGCCCCGTGCTTGGAATGGTATTGCTCATTCCATTCTTTTATATGAATAGTACTAGAACCATCAGCAGTTGTAATTATTTCACGTTCCAAAACTATTCTTTTAGCAAAACACCTTCGGCCACAAATGTGTATGTTTTCTTCGGTAATTTAATCATAGTAATCTCTTCTTCGGATGCACCACCATCTTTGGCATAATGTTTTTGTTCTTTAATTTTCATTTCCTCTACAAAGGCAAACCCGTCAACAATTACTTCTTGTCCGGCAATATCCTTGGGCATAAAAAATTCGTAATCTTTAAACCGTACCATGGTTTCTTGGCCATCTTTCAACGCTAGTTTCATCCAACAGCCTCGCGTCTGACAAACACTAATCACCTTGGCGCTGAATTTAGCATGAACCGTATCAGTAACGCCCATAGCACTATATTTTACCATCATCTCATCGCCAGAGATGGCCCCAAAAGCATTGGTCGACGCTCCAAATAATCTATAATCATTAAAAACCTCGGCCTTGTCTTTTATTTCTTTTTCGGCCTCTTGCCCATGACAAGATAAAATCAGTACCAAAAGCGCAACTAAAACGTTAAAACTTTTCATATCTCATAAAAATTTGATCTTCACTACAAAACTGGACATTTTTAAATAAAAAAAGAAGAACTACATGGCTTAATTCATTAATTTTAAAGTTTTAAGCATTGACAAAAATGAACAGTACAACTCAGAGAATTGTTATTGAGAAAAGCAAGGTATCCAAAATTGATCAAATTGATTTCGATAATTTGTCTTTTGGGAGTGTCTTCTCGGACCATATGTTGATTTGCGACTTCAAAGAAGGCGCTTGGGAAACCCCAAAAATTGTTCCTTATCAATCGATAACATTGGATCCGTCTTCAAAGATTTTTCATTATGGGCAATCTATTTTCGAGGGAATGAAAGCCTATAAGGATTCCGATGACAATATTTGGTTATTTCGTCCTTTGGACAACCACAAACGTTTGAACATTTCAGCCAAAAGAATGGCCATTCCTGAACTTCCTGAGGCGTATTTCATGGAGGGCCTCACCGCCTTATTGCAAGTGGATAAAAAATGGATACCCCAATCCGATGGCAGTTCGCTTTACATTAGGCCTTTCATATTTGCATCAGGAAACGGCTTTCATGCCTCTCCTGCGGATGCGTATAAATTTATTATCGCCTGCGCCCCATCGGGTCCTTACTTTTCAGGAAGCGTAAAGGTATTGATTGAGGAAACATACTCTAGATCGGCTAATGGAGGCGTTGGTTTTGCCAAGGCCGGCGGCAACTATGCCGGGCAATTCTACCCTACTCAACTCGCTATTGAAAAAGGATATGATCAGGTTATTTGGACAGATGACAATACCCATGAATATATAGAGGAAGCCGGTGCGATGAATATCTTCATCCGCATCAATGACACCCTAATCACTGGTCCTACCAGTGATAGAATCTTAGATGGCATTACCCGCAAGAGCATACTTGAAATTGCCAAGGACGAAGGAATATCGACCGAGGTACGTAAAATTACAGTCAAAGAAGTTGTTGAAGCCGCTAAAAATGGAAGCTTGAAAGAGATGTTCGGTGCCGGAACGGCCGCTGTAATCTCTCCTATTTCTACATTTGGCTATAGAGACACAAACTATGACTTACCCGAATTGGCTAATAATTATGCTTCGCGCCTAAAGAAGAGAATTACAGATATTCAATACAACCGCGCCGAAGACAAATTCGGATGGCGGCTCGGAGTCAAGTAAAACCAAGGACTGTATTTTTGAGTATAAAGAGGCTGCCTACAGAGCAGAAATACAAACTCATTACGAAGAACATAGGCTCTGCGAAAATAGACGGGCAGCGTAATTTCAATAGCCATCAACAGCCCTACGCCTCACAAAAGAGCAAGGCAGCATTGTTTAGACAACTTCTTTCCTATTTATTCAAAATGCTTTGAATATTAGGCTTAAAATAATTGGGGCCTTTTAACACCTTACCATCTTCGCGATAAATTGGTTTTCCGTCAGACCCTAATTTACTCATATTACTTCTTTGTATCTCCTCGAACACTTCTTCGATTTTATATTGCATGCCGTGTTCCAAAATTGTACCGCACAAAATATAGAGCATATCTCCTAATGCATCAGCCACCTCGACCAAGTCATTATTGCCGGCAGCTTCGAGGTACTCCCCGTTCTCTTCGTCCATCAAATTAAAGCGAAGCCTATTTTTAGCTTCCCCTAAATCAGCCTTCATAGCCTGTGACACTCCCAATCCAAAAGATTTGTGGAACAATTCTACAGCACTTATTTTATTTTTCATTCTAACAACTTTATTTAGATTAATTTCGCCCAAAAATAAACATTATGTTCAGTAACGGACAACTCATTTTTGCGATACTTTTTGCCATAGTCTTCTGTATTGTAATCATATTTACATATAGAAAAGACAAAAAACTACATGCCAAAAATTACAAAGGTGTCAAATGGGTAGGAATTATGTTCATAACATTCATACTAATCCTCTTCTACATTAAGTATTTTCTTAAAAATTAACAAAAATATTACCTACACCACAAAAAAGCATAACTTGACAACAATAAACTTCTTTTGCTCGTATACTATACCAAATGGCGTAATTTTGCGTTATTGATATAAAGGGGCATATAAAATGACAACTTTCTTCACCATACTTTTTATAATGATTGGCATAAATGCCATAATGATGTTTTTTAGTTTTGGCAGCATTGGCCAAAAAACAAAAAAATCTACAAAACAAATTACTGACTCTTCTGATTCCAAAATCTATCCTTTAGATTTAATGTCTTCCAAGTATAAAAAGGCCGTATAGTTTTAAGGCTTTGGGCAAGAATAGCAGCATAAGGCAGCTAAGTGGCTTGATTTCAATTTATATATTTGATTACAAATTTCATTCGACCATTTGAAAAGATGTAATTTGCAAATATGAAACAGTTATTACTTGTTTTTTTTGGCGGAGGCTTCGGCAGTTTGCTCAGATTTATTATTTCCAAGTCGTTTAACAGCTATTTTCAATACTTTTTTTTAGGCACTTTTATGGTCAATATTATTGGCTGTTTTCTTATTGGTATTATATTGGGCTTTTCGGCAAAAAGTAATTTTCTTACTCAAAATCAAATTTTATTACTATCAACTGGTTTCTGTGGCGGTTTCACCACCTTTTCTACCTTTGCCTTTGAAAAGCACTCTCTGCTAAATTCAGGAGAGCTATGGTACTTTACCCTATACACGCTAGCGAGTATTATTGTTGGTGTAGCCGCGGTAGCCCTAGGGCTGTGGACATCAAAGATGCTGTAAACAACATTGACCAGCCATTCCAAGTACCGAACACCTATAAGCTTTTCAATCTTCTGCATAATTTCTATTTTTCACTTTCTTTCGTCTTTTCTTCTTCTTCTTCTTCTTCTTCTTCTTCTTCTTCTTCTTCTTCTTCTTCTTCTTCTTCTTCTTCTTCTTCTTCTTCTTCTTCTTCTTCTTCTTCTTC
>JASFYU010000136.1:0-24201 GCA_045046905.1 Flavobacteriaceae bacterium
TATAGTTAAAATTTTTATATAAGAATCCTAAGTAAAAAACTTTTCATGAATAAAAAAAGAATACTTTATTTTAATAAAAAGCCACCTTTTCTAGAACATTTTCAGATTAACTATATTAATGGGAGGGCCTTTCATCTATTATTGGTTGTTACTGTTTTTTTTGGTCTCAGTAGAATGTTGCTGTCCTGTAAGGAAGGGGTGCACTTAGAATCAAAAGGGGGACAAACTACAGGTATGGATGGGCTGCAGGTTCCAGAAGGTTTTATGATTGAAAAGGTAGTAGATTCTAATTTGATCGAATACCCTATGTTCGCTTCGTTTGATAATACCGGCAGGCTTTTTTTAAGTGAGTCAACAGGAGAGACATTATCAACGGAAGAGCACTTAAAAAAGCCGCCCTATCATATTCGACTGTTGGAAGACAAGGATGGAGATGGGGTCTTTGAGAAAAGTACCATTTTCGCTGATTCTCTCACGTATCCAAAAGGAGCCGTTTTCTATCAGGGCAGCCTGTATGTAGCTTCTGCACCTGACCTTTTAAAACTAACCGATACCAATGGTGATGGTGTTGCTGATAGCAGGGAAGTGCTTCTCACAGGATGGGTGTTAAACCATAATGCGGCTGCATTCGGAGGACCTTTTATAGGGCCAGATGGATGGCTGTACCTGACCGACGCGCGGCGTGGATTTGATATCACGACCAAAGAAGGCAAGGAACTCAAGGGTAAGGGAGCCCATATCTGGCGCTGTAAGCCAGACGGAACTGAGCTTGAACCAGTAAGCGGGGGAGGGTTTGATAACACGGTTGAATTGACCTTTATGCCCGGTGGAGAAACTATTGGCACGATGACCTATTTCACAGAACCTATGAATGGTTTCCGTGATGCAATTATGCACTGGGTATATGGTGGCGTTTACCCCAAGCCACAGCAAGTGATTGAAGACGACAACCTGAAATTAACAGGAGATCTGATGCCGGTAATGACACAGTTGCCTCGTATCTCTCATTCAGGGTTAATGAGGTATGAGAGTACAGCCTTTGGTTCTGATTTTAAAGGGAATCTCTTTAGCGCTCAATTTAATACCGGCCGCATAATGAGACACATCATTTCACCTGTAGGTGCTACTTATCAAACAAAAGACGAGCCTTTTTTGACTTCGTCTAATCAGGATGTACATTTTACTGATGTTTTGGAAGATGGTGATGGCAGTCTTTTAGTCGTAAATACCGGAGGATGGTTTATTGCAGGATGTCCACTTTCAGTAGTAGCTAAGAAGGATGTGAAGGGCGCTATTTATCGCATTAGAAAAATAGCTGCCAAAAAAGTTGAGGACCCCTGGGGCAGGAAATTAAATATTACTAAGATGGCTCCTGAAGAGTTGGTTCAATATGTAATGGATTCGCGCCCAGCAGTGCGAAGACAAGCAATTGAACAATTAGTAATAGTCGGAGAACCTGCCATAAACGAAATCAAAAAAACACTTCTTTCCTATCAGGTTGAAGAGGTGCGCGCAGCAGCAGTATTTATGCTTTACAGGATCAACAGTCCAAATGCAATGGGGCTGATACGGGAAGCTATGGATGATAAAAGCACTATCGTACGTACAGCAGCAGCTAGGGTATTAGGATTGGCAAAAGATCCGCAATCAGTTATTAAATTAATGGACTTAGTTAAAAACGACAATGCACCCGTACGTCGCCAGGCTGCTACCGCTTTAGGTCAAATAGGCGATAAACAGTCTGTCAGTACTCTCGTAAAAGCATCGTCCAACCCAGATGACCGTTTTGTTGAGCATTCAATCATTTATTCGTTGATTACGCTAAAGTCACCGAAACTGCTTGTTCAGGCCTTAACTGATACTTCTGTTACAATCCGCAAAGCAGCGCTAATAGCACTTGACCAAATGGATGGCTCACCCTTAAAAAAGAATCAACTTGTACCATTTTTGAATAGTAATAATAAAGAATTACAACAAACGGGGATATGGGTAGCATTACATCATCTTGATTGGGCAGATATCGTAGTAGACTTTCTCAAGAGGCATCTAGATGCTAAAAAACTTACGAAAGAGGAGGAATCTTCACTTAGTAATCTAATGATAAAATTTAGTGCGGACGTTCAGATTCAAAATTACATCACAGCTCAACTGGCTAATAAAGATTTAGCGTTATCAAAAAAGTTATTATTAATAGATGTCATCAATCATTCCGATGTTAGAGAATTTCCTGAGATCTGGATCAGGCAGCTTAGAAGTTTGCTTCGTAACCGTGATCATGAAATCCGTGCAGCCGTTTTGAATTTGATTAAATCCCGTAGGATTCCAGTATTGAATAATGAATTGATTCAAATCGTAGAAGATCCAAAACTACCGACGGGCTTTAGGCTTAAAGCACTTAGTGCGCGATTGATGTCAACCGCTAATTTGTCCGAATCAGAATTTGAGATAATCTTAAAATATTTAAGCCACGAGAATGAATCGCCGGTCCGTCAAGAAACAGCACGTCTTTTGACCCAGGCTAAGCTGAGCGAATCTCAGTTGGTCACCCTGGCGAAAGAAGTTGTTGCAAACGCAGACGTTTTTCTTTTACCTGATCTGGTAAATGCTTATAAAGGAGGAAATAGTGAGGCAGCAGGAAATGCACTAATAACGGCATTACAGACCTCTAAAAATCGCCTAGAAAATCTATCTGCCCCTGATATGGAAAAGCTCTTTGAAACGTATCCAGCTTCTGTTCAGGCAGCTTCTGAATCATTACTAAATATTTTGAAAGAAAAGCAGGCATTAAGACTTGAAGAGCTGGAAAAATTACAATCACAACTTAAACGAGGGGATGTAGCAGTTGGAAGAACAATTTTCTTTAGCAAAGGTATTTGCATGAGTTGTCATGCTGTGAGTGGCAAGGGTGGAGATTTTGGACCTGACCTCTCCAATATAGGAGAGATCCGTTCACGCCATGATATTCTAGAAGCGAGTATGTATCCAAGCGCAAGTTTTGCGCGTGAATACGAAACCTCCAAATTAGTAACAAAGAGTACATCATATCTCGGCATTATTAGGGAACAACTACCTGATGTAATTATTATATCAATAGGGCCAGGGTCCAAAATACGGGTTCCGAGAAATGAAATTGTATCCATAGAACCAGAAAGAGTATCAATGATGCCTCCTGGACTACTTAAATCATTAAGTATCCAAGAAATATCAGACCTGATGGCTTATCTTGAATCACTTCCTACCGGATTAGGACAAATAAAAAGCCACGAATAAAAGGGACCAGCTCATTGTTAGCCGTTCTTTTTTTTCGGATGCTCTATATTTGGCTGTCATTGATTGTTTAATATTTAGTTTAACCAAAAAATAAAGATTTAAAAATGAAAAAAATCATCCTTGTAATCCTCGCGGGTGTTTGTATTGTGACTGGAGGAATTGATAGTGTATTTGCACAATCTACTCAGCCGCAAAAAAATACCATCTCCCTTTTTAATGGAAAAAATCTTGACGGGTGGTACACCTTCATAAAAGACCGCGGAAGGGATAGTGATCCTAAAAATGTATTTACAGTAAAAAACGGTATTCTAAATATTTCAGGTGAAGAGTGGGGCTGCATCACTACCAATAAAGAATATAGTAATTACAAGCTGGTAGTTGAGTATAAGTGGGGCACCAAAACTCTTGGATCACGTGCAGATAAGGCCCGTGATAGTGGTATTCTATTTCATTCAAAAGGAGCTGATGGCGGCTATTCGGGCACCTGGATGCATTCTGTCGAATGCAATGTAATCGAGGGTGGTACAGGTGACTTTATAGTTGTTGGTGATGGAAGCAATGACTTTTTACTAACCAGTTCTGTAGCTCCTGAAAAGCAAAATGGATCGTATATCTATCAATCCGGAGGAGAGCCGGTAACTGTAAACAGCGGAAGGATCAACTGGAATGGGCGTGATCTCAATTGGAAGGATGAGAAAGGCTTTAGAGGTGCCAATGATATGGAAAATCCTATCGGAGAGTGGAATAGGTTAGAATGCATTGTAAATGGCCGTGAAATAACTATTTATCTTAATGGAGCATTGGTAAATCATGCCCTATTTTCCAGACCCGATAAAGGGCGCATTCAAATACAATCAGAAGGCGCAGAAATATTTTACCGTAGAGTTGATCTCACACCACTACCGGTATCTTCCTCCTATATTCCCCAAGGATACAAAAGTATTTTTAATGGAAAAGATTTTTCTGGATGGGAAATCCATGGAACAGAAAAGTGGTACGTTACTAATGGCGCGTTAATTTGTGAAAGTGGTCCGGATAAAAAATATGGATATCTTTCAACAGATAAAGTTTATAAAGATTTCATACTTGATCTTGATTTCAAACAGGAAGCAGACGGTAATAGTGGGGTATTTGTTCGTTCCGATATCACGGGGACAGCTATTACAGGATGGCAGGTAGAGGTGGCACCCTTGAACTTACATACCGGCGGCGTTTATGAAGCAGGCACGGATGGCCGTGGATGGTTGATACAACCCAGCCCGGAGATTGAAAAAGTACTAAAACAAGGCGAATGGAATCATATGCGTATCAAAGTAGTAGGAGATGAAATAACATCTTGGCTTAATGGGATACAAATGGTACATCTTAAAGATGCTAAGTTTGGGTTAGGAAAAGGATCTATCGCTCTGCAGATTCATAGTGGTGGCGGCATCAAAGTACGATGGAAAGATGTATACATCAAGGAATTATAAATGGTAGCCGGAACCTAAGTACAGCCTGCTGTTATCACATATCTGATTGATGACTGAGTTGTGACTAGTAATTATAAATCATTATAAGGCTAATGTATTAACTATTAAAATCCCATTCACTTTTATGCAAACAAAACTCAAGGTTAAACTCAGTTCTTTCATGTTCCTACAGTATTTTATCTGGGGTTCGTGGTACGTAAGTATGGCAACCTATCTAAGCAAAACACTTCAGTTTGAAGGTGCACAAATTGGCTTTGCTTATGGAGCATTTGCAATAGGGGCAATGATTTCACCATTTTTTGTAGGCTTGATTGCAGACCGATATTTCCCCTCGGAAAAAATATTGTCCTTTCTCGGTATCATTGGTGGTTTTCTGTTATTCATACTTCCACATGCAACAACGTTTGGCTCCTTTTACCCCTTGTTAATTATTTATTGTGCTACTTTTGTTCCAACGCTTGCCCTGGGCACTTCCTTATCGCTTCACCATCTTACTAATCCTAAGCAAGATCTTCCTATCGTTAAAGCTTTTTCTGCCGTCGGATTTATTGCAGGAGGTATAACCTTAAGCATCGTATTTGAAGCTGAGCAATCTGCTACACAGTTCTACATTGCAGGAACAGCCTCCTTAGTACTTGGTTTATTCTCCCTTATATTGCCACACACCCCTCCGAAGAAGACAGGTAAAGATGTACAGCTCCGTGATGTTTTAGGTCTAGATGCCTTGGCACTTTTGAAAAAACCTTCCTTTGCAATTTTTATTATATGTATGTTTCTAATTTGCATACCTCTCTATTTCTATTTTGTCAACATGAATTTGTACGTCACCGAATTAGGTTGGAAATATACAGTTGCAAAAATGTCATTAGCGCAGGTGTCCGATTTTATATTTCTACTTTTGCTGCCATTAATATTGAGGTATTTTGGCTATAAGAAAACTATCGCGATTGGTATCATCGCCTGGGCTGCACGATATTTTCTACTGGCAGGCAGCGTTGATTCTATCTCAATGCAGACAACCTTTGTTTACATTGCAATTTTGCTTCATGGAGTCTGCTACGATTTTATATTCATTACCGGACAACTCTATGTAGATAGCGAGGCGAATGAACGGATACGAGGTGCGGCTCAGGGTTTATTCGCATTTATTCTTTGGGGTTTAGGTGCATTTGTAGGCACTCAGATGGCTGGTATATTTTTAGCATCGCATACATTAAGTACACCGGTTGGTAGTATGGCTCATGACTGGCAGGGTATCTGGATCTATCCGGCCTGGGGAGCAGTTATTGTGCTACTAATTTTCATGATCTTTTTTCGTGAACCAAAAAATAAAATCATGCCGTCTGTAATAACAGGGCAAAAAGAGGAAAGTATGGAAATGCCCTTAAAGAAAGATAGATTATAAAGATTCTGGAATTAAATTAATTCCTTCAGTGACAAAATAATGTTAAGATCCTTTCAGTCTACACTGAGAAGTATTGGCTGATTTCCGATGAAGTTGCTGAATTCATATTGCCAATGTTCAAGTCTCCTGCCTGTTAAATAATGTGAAGCGTTGTAATAAAAAAAAAGGAAGTAGGTAGAAGAATACAAATTAAAAGATGGATTATAATTAGTTCGAATGGCTTAATAATAATCTAATCGTTCGCTTAATAAAATAGATAATGAAAAAACTAAATGTTGGAATTATTGGATATGGATGGGTTGCTACCGCACACATTAAAACTATTAACATGGGTGATCTTGCACAAGTAACCTCTATATATTCCTCACGGGAATTAGATAATGAAAAATTAAGCCGGGAGTGGGGTTCTGAGATAATATCTTATACTGATTTGGATAAGATGCTAAGTGATAAAAAAATAGATGTTGTGTCTATTTGTAGTTATTCATCTCAACATAAAGATCATGCGATTGCTGCTGCTAAGGCGGGAAAGCATATTATATTAGAAAAACCAATGGCCCTCTCCTGGAATGATTGCCTAGCTGTGAAGGATGCAGTAGAAAAAGCAAACGTAAAATTCTGCATTGGATTTGAATTAAGATATTCTAACCAGTCATTATCCACAAAGGCAATTATTGACCAGGGATTAATCGGGGATTTGCACTATGGGGAGATAGATTATTTTCATGGAATTGGACCGTGGTATAGGCAATTTGACTGGAATGCAAAGAAAAATGGTGGTGGAAGTTCATTATTAACTGCAGGCTGTCATGCCCTGGATGCTCTTCTTCTATATATGGGAAGTGATGTGAAAGAAGTAACGAGCTATGAGACTACATCAAAGAGTAAAATCTTTGAGCCTTATGAGTATGCAACTACAAGTGTAACAATATTAAAATTTGAAAGTGGAAAAATTGCAAAATGTGCCGTAAGTGTAGATTGCCTGCAGCCGTATTATTTTCATACTCATCTTTTTGGGAGCGAAGGCAGCCTTTTAGATAACAAACTTCATTCAGAAAAGCTTAAATCAGATAAGACTAAATGGAGTCAGTTGTCAATGCAAATGTTGGATTCAGGAGATGTAGAAGATCATCCTTATAAACTTCAGTTTGACACTTTTTTTGAATCAATTCAGAATGATAGTGTAATGCCCTTGACGGGATTGAAAGAAGCACTAAAGACACATGAAATTATTTTCGCGGCCGATAAGTCTGCTGCAACTGGTGAAAGTGTAAAATTATATTGATTTAAAAACATCAATGTGGAAGTCAGATTGAATTTATACTAAACCTGCACTTGATGGTGAAAAGAACTGAAATTATTTAAATGTATAGAGGTCCTTAGTTAAGAACATACTACATCACTTTGATTGATTTTATCAGTATCAACCATTCTTGTAATCAAAATACTAAATATTGTTTCTTTATTCTACGACCTGTTTATTCTAAAGCAACATTCATTGAAATATAGATTGATATTAAAATCACTCACCCCTGAATAGGTTGTTCTTATCCACGATTTAATTTGATGAATCTCGTATATAACGCTTTGAAATTATGGCCGTTGTTACTTTCTATTTGAGTACTATTAAAAGCCTTTACAATTGGTCTATATCCTCTCCATTTATCGGTAGTTACTTTTGCATACCTACTACTATTATTACTGAAAATGTATTGTAATATAGAATAGCTTAAAATAATTCAATTATTAATTAAGGAGATTATGAATTCAAACCCTAAAAACAGCCGAAGAAATTTTGTTAAAAACATGACAATTCTTTCAGGTGCAATAACCACAGGAATACCAACTTTTATGACAGCGCAATTAAATAATAATTTAAAAAAACAATTGATAATCGATTCAGGAGAACTTGCATTTGAAAGAGAGCCATTAATCCATTCTTATGGGTTTAAAGGAGGTTATATAACTCGATTATGGCAAGTTATATCAAAACTAAATGATGCATCAGGGAATAGTGCTATTGGATTGGGTGTTCAAAGCCCTTTGTGGTCCGATTCAAGAGTCGCATCCGCCTGGGGTGAAAGTGGAAGTAGTGCTCTAATGTATAATCTCAGCAGCAGAGCCATTCAATTAATAAATGGGCAAAGTTTTGCATCACCGATTGAAATGATCGATAATATATTGGATGAGGTCCTAAAATATGGTGCAAAAATAACCAACACGCCTGATTTACGAAAAACTTTTGCTCTAAATGCTTTAGTATCTATAGATAATGCCGCCTGGTTATTGTATGCCAAACAAAACGGATTCACATCTTTTGATGATTTGGTTCCGAATGAGTATAAAAAAGGGCTCTCCTATAAGAATACCAAAGTAGCCAGTGTGCCCGCTATTTCGTACTCTACCTCCGAATCAGAGATTGCCAAGTTAGGCGATATAGGTTATTATGTTATAAAAATAAAAATAGGTTCGCCAGGGTCTCAACAAGAAATGCTAGAAAAAGACATGCAGAGAATGAGTCTCATTCACAAAAAATTAGCTAATGTACGACCTGAGAATTCGCCCACTGGAAAAATTCTATACTATTTAGATGCCAATGGTCGCTACCAATCAAAAGATACTTTGATGCGCTATTTAGATCATTGTAAAAAATTAGGGGCATTTGAACAATTATTGATTGTTGAGGAACCATTTCCTGAAAATCTAAAAGTAGATGTATCAGATATTGAGGTAAAACTGGCGGCAGATGAAAGTGCCCATACAGATAAAGATGCTTTAGAAAGAATAGAAATGGGTTATTCGGCCATAGCCTTAAAGCCAATAGCCAAAACCCTGAGCATGACCATGAAAATAGTAAAAGTGGCACATGAGCATAATATTCCTTGTTTGTGCGCAGATCTTACGGTAAACCCTGTCTTGGTAGATTGGAATAAATCTATTGCGGCCCGACTTGCCCCACTACCGGGCTTAGAAGATGGTCTATTAGAAACCAATGGTGCCCAAAATTATAAAAACTGGAACACTATGGTCGGATACCACCCCAAGGGCAAGGCTTCATGGAACAAACCCGTAAATGGTATTTTCAATCTAAACAAAAACTTTTATTCCGAAAGTGCCGGCCTATTTTTGCCCTTAGATCATTATGCCGACTTGTTTCAACATTAGAATTTTAAAAAAATGAAATCCCTATGAAAAATATCAAAAGACGAAATTTTATCAAAACAGCCTCTTTGGCAAGTTTAGGACTTAGTATCGAAGGTTACGCCTCTAAGTTGACAGAACAGATTAATATCAAGGTCACCCGAATAGGTATCATCGGGTTAGATACTTCGCACAGTGTTGCGTTCACAAAAATACTGAACGATCCGGCCGTAGAACCCGCACTGGCCGGTAACCGTGTGGTTGCCGCATACCCTTGGGGCAGCAAGGATATCGAGTCAAGTACCAGCCGTATTCCAAAGTACACCGAGGAAATGAAAAGTATGGGGGTACAGATAGTGGCTTCAATAGCCGAGCTTTTAGACAAGGTAGATGTTGTGCTTCTCGAAACCAATGATGGCCGCCCCCATTTAGAGCAGGCCCTACAGGTATTCAAAGCGGGCAAACCGGTATTTATCGATAAGCCCATAGCGGCTTCCTTTTCTGATGCCCATGCGATTTTTGAAGCAGCAAAAAAATACAATGTGCCCGTATTCTCTTCTTCCTCTATGCGATATGTAACAAAGGCTCAAGAAATCAGGCGAGGCAGCACTATCGGTAAAGTTCTTGGGGCAAATACCTACAGTCCGGCTCACCTTGAAAAAACACACCCAGATTTATTTTGGTACGGCATTCATGGTATAGAATTGCTATTCACCGTTATGGGTCCTGGTTGTATAAGTGTAAGCCGTAGCCACACGGCAGATACCGATGTGGTAGTTGGTATTTGGAGCGATGGCAGGATAGGCACTTTTAGGGGCGGACGCTCGGGCAAGATTGGTTATGGGGGCACGGTATTTGGCGAGAATGGCAATGCACAAATAGGCTCTCATGAAGGGTACAAACCGTTATTGGTGCAAATTATCCAGTTTTTTCGAACGGGAAAATCACCCGTAGACCCACAAGAAACACTAGAGATTTATGCTTTTATGGAAGCTGCTGATGAAAGCAAACGTAACGAAGGAAAGTCAGTACAATTAGATACCGTACTTTTAAAATCAAAGAAAAACCATAATAAATAATGAAACACACCCTATTATATTCTTGCTTTTTCTTAGTTTCTTGTGCCGATAAGAAAAAAAAACTAATGATTTAGAGGGTGTCATAAGGAATGATGATGTAGCAAAATACGTGAAATCATTTGAGGCAAGAGGAGCTCTTACGGACAATTCTAAACCTAAACCGCCAGAAGAAGCCATAAAAATATTTCGTTACCCCACAGACCTTGAACTCGACTTGGTGCTTGCTGAACCAAGAGTTCATCAACCTGTTGAGCTTAATTTTGATTACCGAGGGAGGTTATGGGTTGTACAGTATAGCCCAAACCCAAAGGGATTAAAAGTTATGGGAATGGACAATCATTTACGAATTAAATATGACAAAACGCCCAAGCCACCTCCTTATGGAGTATCTGGAGCAGATAAAATTACTTTTTTTGAAGACACCAACGGTAATGGGGTTTTTGATAAATCTACTGATGCCATTACAAGTCTAAACATAGCAACGAATGTAACTTTCGGAAGGGGAAAAATATGGATTCTGAACCCTCCTTATTTATTAGCTTACCCAGATAAACAAGGCGATGGAATTCCTGATGGGTCTACTGGGGTTCATCTAAATGGTTTTGGTCTGGAAGCCATGCCGTGACCAACAGTTTGCAGTGAGGCCCAGGTGGTTGGTTGCATGGGGCAACGGGCAGTACCGTAACTTCCAATGTCAGTTCTGTCGTATCAAAAAACGTACAGTTCAAAGGGCAGTCATGTAAGTGGTTTTTTCGATGGCGGGATCGCTCAAATTGGTCTGACTCATATCGATCCATTTGTTCGTATGTGGAGTGTAAGGCTATCTTGTAATTTTGGCGGGGTATCGTCAAAAATTTCATCGAAAATAACTAAAACGGCCCGAACTGAAACAAATCTTGAAGTCAGAGGTCAAATCGCCTGTTCTGCATAACGACTGCCGGGCAGCGATGCGATTCCTATTATCAAAGGTTTGATGATCAGTGAAGACAACGCTGAGGATCCAGATATTCCTTTGTTGATCTGGTGGGCACTTGAATCAAAAGCAGCAAAGAACCGTGAGCTTATTCTAGATTTATTCAAGAATTCATTGTTATGGAAAAAACCAATCGTAAAAGAGAATATCTTAGAACGTCTCATGCAGCGTTTTGTTATAACGGCGGATCTTAAAATCTATATGGCGCAACCCGTTTGTTTCAGATGGCATCCTCTAATGAACATGCCAAATTGCTTTGGAATGGTCTCCAAGAGGGTATGTTGGGAAAAGATAGGTCTGATTTGTCCATTGATTTGTTGCAGCCATGAGTCCATATTTATCAGAATTTGGTAGTGGCCCATTAAGTTTTTCTGTTCGGCAAGGTGACACCAATGCGATAGAAAAATCATTGGCGATTATTGAAAATCAGAAGGAAGACTTAGATGATGGTCTGACCTATATAAAACCTTTGGGCGAACTTAAAATAAGTAAGTCGATTCCCGTATTCCTAAAAATCGTAGAGGATAACTAATTTAGGATATCCGTTTGAACAACAGCATTAAAAGCACTGTTGAATTATGAAGGCAACAAAATTGGTGTTCGTATGGCTAAGGCATATGCAAATCAACTTAGTGCCAATCTTGATTTGAGAAACGCCACTCAAGAGTTATTTGGAAGCCGTGTTTATTGGGCAAAAGAATTTTTGAAACTTATACAGGTTACGAAACAGATCGGCCCTGATGATGTACCCCTCCAAACTGTTCGGCAATTTCAGATGCTTGGCGATTCAGGTATTTTGGAAGCCGTCAAAACATTGTGGTCAAACGCACAGTCGCTTTCGTCTACGAGCAAAGAAGAACGTATGGCAAAAGTCGCATCTATACTTTCATCAGGCACCGGAAATCAATAGTTGGGCAAAAAAATGTTTCAAAACCATTGTGGGGTATGCGTCGCCTTTTCGATGAAGGAAGTAGCCTTGGCCCTGATCTGACAGGCTATGATAGGAACAATACCAATTATTTGGTATTCAGTATCGTCGACCCTAACGCTGACATTCGAGAAGGGTATGTTAATTATCAAATCATAAAAAAAATGGCCGTACTTTGGCAGGCACCATAACCGATAGAAGCGGTGAAACGATAACACTCAGGTCATATAGTTGCGAAGAATCCATTATGCCTACGAATCAAATTGAAAGAATGCAAGCGCAAACGACCTCTCTAATGCCCGAACGTATATTGAGCAGCTTGTCAAATCAGCAAATTCGAAATCTTTTTTCATATATTATGAAGACGACTAAGGAATAAATTCAGATACCCATGAAAAGACTAAAATCAAAAGTAGTACTATTACTTTCTATAAGCTGTTTTATCTTTAATATGACAGCTAGGGCTCAAGAAAGAACAGTTACCAAGGAGATGCCCGATCTCTTGAAAGAAAAACGCGCTGAAGCCTATAAAGACCAACTTGAAAAATACCTGCAAGAATGGATCGTTGATGAATACGAGGAAAGATCTGCAAAAGCATGGAACAGGGATTATAGCACTATCGATGCTTTTAAGCGAAGTGTTGAACCCAATAGAGAACGGTGGAGAGCGGTACTTAATCCTCCCCAATTAAGAAAGACCGGTCCGCTGAAAAGAACTCCACATCCATATCTTCAAGAAATCAAAGCGGAATGGGTGGAACTGCCATTGGGCCCGATTTCGGCCCAGGCTATTCTTGTGTTTCCAGAGGGCGCTAGTAAAGACAATCCAGTTCCCATTGTTATTACCCAACACGGAATTGGATCCTATCCTGAAACAATTTTTTCAGTAAACAGTTTGAGTTATAAGGCTTACGCCCGAGAATTGCTCAAGGCAGGCTTTGCGGTCTTAGCACCCATGAATTTACCTTCCACACCATTTCGCAACCATATTGAGCGTTATAATCGCCTTATCGGCACTACGCTTCCAGGAATAGAACTGGCAAGATTGCAGCACCTGTTGGATGTGGTTTTGACAGACCCACGAATAAATGCCGATCGCGTTGGTATGTGGGGTCAGTCATTGGGCGGAATGGCAGCAATGTTATGGATGCCTCTTGAACCTCGTATCAAAGTGGGTGTAGTAAGTAGTTGGTTTAACCATCGACTTAGCAAAATGGCCGTTTCCTCTGAAGATTATGTTAGCTTTATGGATGTGGACGAAGAGTATGTGTATTTAAAAGGATGGTTAACAGAGTTTTCGGATAAGGACATTGTAGCGCTGATCTGCCCGAGACCTTTGATGATACACCACGGCAAGAAAGATAGAATTGCCCATTGGCCAAGTGTTGTTGAAGAATTTAATATTGCAAAAATAGATTATGAAAAATTGAATATCAGCGATAAAATTGAAATCGAATTGTTCGATGAAGGCCATGCAGTTTGGCCAGAGAGTGCTATCCCTTTTTTGACACGATGGCTCAAACCGTAGTTATTCGATTTTCTCCGCAAGGTTCTCCGATGGCTGAAGAAATTCAGTGATTTTATAAACTAAAAAACAATAACTCAAACAAATTGAATATATAAAATTCAACTATTTAAGTTTGTTTTAATCGCCTTTTCAACCCTTGATTTCCATTTATAATTTAAATCCAATAATCTACGAATAACAAGATAAAATTAAAAAAATATGGAATTAGTGAATTCTAAATTTACTGGAAATGGAATTTTACTTCTTTCCATTATTATTACCATTCTCTCATGCAACGTGGAGAGCCCTTCACAACATCTCCGACCAGATAATGTTTGGATTATTCGTTCTGTTTTAGACGATCAACCACGTATGATTTCTTTGGCTCTTGATCAGGAATGTTATATGGCCTACGATCTAGAACGATGTGGGGTATATAAGGTTTGGAAAGGTGGGATTATTTGGAAAGGATCTGTTTTTTCGGATGATAAAAATGTGCAGCCCACCACGTGGGGCAAAGCCTACTATCCGGAAGGATCTACTGATAAAATCTGGTTTATCGAGAAAGGAGATAACATATTATTTCCAGAAATTAAATACACGGGATATGTTCTTAGGAAGAATCAGATTTTTTTTCAATATATTTTGACCCTTCCCAATGACGAAAAAATTTATATTGAAGAATGCCCCGAATTTGTAAAAAATGATAAAGGAAATCCGGGAATAGAAAGATCGTTTAAAGTGTCCCATTTTGATTCAAGTTATACTCTTAAACTCAAAACATTTGGAGAAACTGTAAAATTACGGAGTAATAAAACCATTCGCATCCGTAAATATTTTGACCCAATAGAGGAACAAATTGAGCCCATAGAAGGTATAGCGTATGATCATATGGGGAAATATTGGATGGAGAAAAGCGATTGTTTTACATGCCATGAATTGGAAAATACAACTGTAGGGCCTTCTTTGCAAGAAATTTCATTGCGATATCCAAAAGATAAAGCTGTAGTCAAAGTATTGGCACATAAAATAAAATCAGGAGGAAAAGGTGTTTGGGGAGAAGCCATTATGAATTCCCACCCAACACTTACCGAAAAAGAACTGATTACAATGGTTGAATATATTCTATCGTTAAATCCAGAAAAAAATATCGAATCAAAAATAGGTTTAAAACCTGAAAATAATCCGAAAGAATTAACGCTCAAACCTGGTTTTGGAATTGCCCTTGATGGCTTGCACCCCAGCTATGATATTAGTACGTTACGAAATAATAATTTTAAACCTAAGGTCGGTGGACTTGCTTTTCTTCCGGATGGAAAACTCCTTGTAACCACATGGAATCAAATGGGAGAAGTATACCTTCTTGATGGAGTGGAAAAAGGAAATTCTGAGCAAATTACCATTAAGCGTATCGCTTCCGGGCTTGCAGAGCCTTTGGGAATTGAGGTTGTTGATGGTGAAATTTTTGTTCTTCAAAAACATGAACTGACCCAATTAATCGATCTGGATGGAGATGGTATAATTGATGAATATAAGGCAATTTGTAATGGTTTTGGGGTTACCACCGATTTTCATGAATTTGCTTTTGGTTTGGTCTATAAAGAGGGATATTTTTATGCGAATCTTTCCCTTGCTATGCGCCTGTTAAAGAATGAAAAACAGCTTTCTGATCGGGGCAAAACAATTAAAATTGACAGAAACGGCAACTTTGAATGGATCAATCATGGGCTTCGACAACCAAATGGAATAGGCCTTGGAGTGAATGATGAAATATTTATAACAGATAATCAGGGAGAATGGCTTCCCGCGAATAAATTTATCCACCTTAGAAAGGGTGATTTTCATGGTATGCGATGGGCGTTAAAAGATTCCTTGCCTAATCTAAAAATGACACCCCCCACAGTTTGGCTTCCCGAACATGAAATTGCAAACTCGCCATCCGAGCCCGTTTTGATGAAAGATGCCCCATTTAAGGGACAGATGCTTTATGGCGATGTAAGTCATGGAGGGATTAAAAGAGTTTTCTTAGAAAAAATCAACAATTCTTTCCAGGGTGCGGTCTTTCGTTTCTCGCAAGGATTTGAAGCGGGGATCAATCGTATGCGCTGGGGTCCTGATGGTGCACTTTATATTGGAGGAGTGGGTATGGTCGGAGGCTGGAGTTGGAAGGAAAATAAATATGGACTGCAGCGTATAAAACACAACGGAAAATCAACATTTGAATTGCTAGCTGTTAGAGCAAAAGACTACGGGTTTGAAATAGAATTTACAATACCATTGGCGGAAGGACAAGGAATAGATGTATCAGATTATTTGATTCAACAATGGCACTACGTTCCTACAGCAAATTATGGTGGATCAAAAATAGATCTGGAAAATCTAAAGATTTCAAAAATAAAAATCTCAAAAGATAGAACCAAAATATCCCTGCATATTCCAAATTTAAAAGAAAAATATGTGGTTTACATTCTCTTAAAGGACCATATTAAAAGTGTATCTGATCAATCTCTTTGGTCAGGAGAGGCTTGGTATACTTTGAATAATATTCCAAAGGCCCTTTGACCGAAAAATTAAAAAGGATGCCTTATACTTTTACAAAGCAAATTGAAATACAAAAGAACCAATGCTATACATTACTGAACACAGGTTGCAAAATCAGTCAAAATCTCAACAAAGAATAAAAATTTACTCCAATCAAAATAAAGTCACCACTATTTGTAAACGATAAAGAGGACAAAGCAACCAAAGGGGACTATGCCTGTTTTTATTTTAATATCGTTCTTGATTAAGGTAGAAATGTAATTAATACTAAAAGCGGAAAGGTTTTAGAAGATAGATTTCATTTGTGAATTCCTGCGGTAGCCAGGCATCTCATAAAACTAAAACATTTATAGAAACTAAAGTAACTGTAATGAAATTGCAGGGCTTTAACCCTTAACTAGATAATAAAAAAAGACCTCCGATTTTCAAAAATAGTCAGATTGGTGTCAATTTCGCAATGAAAGGCTATTTCCTTCAAGTCTTTATTATTTGCGCTCAAATTTTGTATTTATATGGTCTAATATGAATTGATTTAAGATTGTTCTAAGTGTGATTCTTCTACAAACCTTCTACCCAATCTATCATTTTAACCATTTAGGCTTCAACCTTTTATACTACACCGAAATACCTTTCCCTCTGTTTCTGCCCCTTTCATTTCGCATCTATTGGGAAGCATCCGTTATTTATTGCGTTACATCGTTCCAGCTCGCCCCATTAAGAATGACCCGTTTCTTACTCATGCCGCCACTCGTTATAAACGAGCGGTAGCGATTACTCTGGCGGCAGTTGAGGATTAATCAAAAAACATTGTAATTACATTCTGGTCGTCTAGGCAATAGAATGTTGCTCTTATTCTTTCGCTATAGAGTCTGAGGCTGCAAAGAACAATTTTAATTCCTCAGTGATTCCGTCATTTACTAAAAGGCCGCTCTTTACTAATTTCAACTCCGCCAAGGCTTGCTGTGAAATATTTGTTTCCCATAGATACAGTCTTCTTAGGTTTTCCAATTTTTGAAAAACCTGTATACTCGAATCACCAATACTGGTATGATATACTTTTAGCAATCGAAGCTTTGAAAGGGTTTTTAAGGCATCTATTTCGGAATCTGATATTGGGGTACGATCCAATTCTAACCATTCTAAATTAACACATGAGGCCACCATCTCTATTTCCTGGGCTCCTATGGGCAAACCACTAAAATCAAGTTCCACGATATTAAGGGCAACACGGCTTAAGGCCAAAATATATTCAGGATTATATTCAGGAGGAAGGTAAGCTACGATACGCAACGCATCTGAATTATTGGCCACACGATCAATGGTTAAATAATCAGATGAAAGATGCTGCAATGTACTATCTGCAATCTTTGGAAGGTGCACCCACTTTTCCATAGGGTCAGGCTCCATAAGTTCCTTGACCAAAGCCACTAGGGGTTCACTGCTTTCGAAATGTTCTAAACGCATCGTATCTGACGAACCCAAGGCTATCCACCGTTCTAAAATACCAATTTCAGTATCGCTCAAGGGTTTTTTGCCTTCTGGAGGCATATGCTCATCATCATCTTGAGGTAAATGCAGACGTCTTATCAGTTCGCTTTTCTCTGAATCTCCGGGTACAATAGTATTTCCAACCTCGCCACCCTTAATAAGACCATCAAGGCTGTTCATTACCAATTCTCCCTTTTGTTTGTTTGGGTTATGGCATGAGACACACTTATTCTCCAAAATTCGACCGACCACATGTTCATAAATCAACGGATTATCAGGAATCTTGTCTTGGTTCTTAGGTGTCGGAAGCGCCAAAAAATCCTCACCATGGGTAACCATACCCCCATAATGACCGGTAGCACCAATCAATAGCAGCAGCACAAGCTGAAGGGCCTTGGTATAAATTGTTCTCTCTAATTGTAGTCCTTGCAACCAATACCAAATGGCCGATAGCAAGGCCATACCGCCACCCAGCCATTGGTGCCAAAAGAGTAGGTCTCCTTTGATTACAGATTCCTTTCCTAAAAAAAATCCGGATATTGCGGTTATCAAAGCTGACACTACCGCTACCGTCAGTAGTTTTCTCGGGATATTTTTTCCTGTTAGCCCTAAAAATATTGAAATCAACAACAGCACAATCGGAAAATGCAATATCAAAGGATGCCAACGACCTCCCCAAGCGACCAAAACAGGCAACTCAATATTTGCTTCGAAAAGCAAACAAAAAATCAGGAATACCGAAAGGCCAAAAATACTATAATCGACCCAACGATTTTTAGAGAGATATGCCATAGCTTAGGTTAAAATATCTTTTATGACATTCCCCGCGACATCAGTCAAGCGAAAACGGCGGCCTTGATATTTATACGTCATTTGTTCATGATCCACGCCCATAGCATGCATTAAGGTAGCATGAAAATCATTGATATGAACAGGATTCTTAATGACATTGTACCCAAATTCATCAGTTTCGCCATAAGACAGTCCCGGTTTAATTCCACCCCCGGCCATCCAAATACTAAACGCTCTGGGGTGATGATCTCGCCCGTAGTTTTTAGGGTCGAATTTACCTTGGCAATAATTGCTACGGCCAAACTCACCACCCCAGATAACCAAGGTATCCTCAAGCATACCACGCTGTTTTAAATCCATGACCAATGCTGCCGAGGCTTGATCAACGTCTTTCGCCTGGCCTGCCATTTCATTGGGCAAATTACCATGTTGATCCCACCCTTGATGGTACAATTGTATAAAGCGAACGCCATTTTCAGCAAGTCTTCTTGCCTGCAGGGCATTTGCGGCATAGGTGCCGGGCACTTGACAGTCCTCACCATATAGTTTGATAATCGATTCTGGCTCTTTAGAGATATCCATCACATCAGGAACCGACATCTGCATACGGTAGGCCATTTCATATTGTGCTATACGTGATTCGATCTCATCATCGCCTGTTTCAACATGGTGTAAGGAATTGAGCGAGGCTACCTGATCCAATAGATGTCGCTTGTCAGCACGAGAAATTCCGTCGGGATCATTCAGATAGAGTACGGGATCTTTACCGGAGCGTAATAATACCCCTTGATGTTTGGAATCTAAAAACCCACTGGACCATAATTTTGAATACAGTCCTTGACTGTTACCCTTACCCCTAGAGGTCAAGACCACAAAAGATGGTAGGTTTTTATTCTCACTACCCAAACCATAACTCAACCATGAACCCATGCTCGGACGACCAGAAATCTGACTGCCTGTCTGAAGAAATGTGATGGCAGGATCGTGGTTTATAGCATCGGTATGCATACTTCTAATAATACAAATATCATCGGCTATTTTCGCAATATGGGGAAAAAAATCACTTACCCAGGCCCTACTTTCACCATGCTGATGAAATTCTACTGCCGGTGGCATAAGCGGAAATTTATCTTGATCAGCGGTCATACCGGTAAGCCTTTGCCCATTACGTATAGATTCAGGCAGGTCTTCACCCATTCGCTTACGAAGCATAGGTTTATGATCAAAAGTCTCTAATTGTGAAGGCGCACCCGCTTGAAAAAGATAGATTACTCTTTTCGCCTTAGGGGCAAAATGGGGTATTCCTAAGGTTTGTCCGCTGATCTGTTCGGGACTGCCTTTAAAAAGGTCAGGAATCAACAGAGACCCTAAGGCCAAAGAACCGATTCCCACACTCAATTGTGAGAAAAAATGTCTTCTGTTCGCCTTTAGGGGATTTTCAGGCTTGTCTTTTTTTTCCTCCATATTCTTATTCTTTGGTAATGGTTTCGTCTAAATTATAAATAACCTGTACTGTCAACATCAATGCAGCCGTCTTTATTGGATCTGCATCAGATCTTTCATAGTTACCTTGGGTAATCAATTTATCGGCATTTTCTTTTTTCCTATCAAATTCTTCCCAAGCATTTGTATAATAGGATTCTAATAGCCGCAACTCTTCTACCCTGGGTCTACGTACAAGTATTTTCCGAAAAACTTGGTTTACCATTTCTGATGCAGTTTCTTTTTCAGAAACCGTATTCTGTGCCAATACACGGGCCGCTTCTAAAACCTGAACATCATTCTGTAGTGCCAAAGCCTGTAAGGGCGTATTTGTTTTCTGCCTTCTGACCTCACAAAAATCTCGGGTGGGTGCATCAAAAATGGTCATATTTGCGGGTGGTAAGGTCCGTTTCCAAAAGGTATATAAAGAACGCCTATACAACTTATCGCCTTCATCGATTACATAGGTGGTCAAGACACCTCGATCACCCCCTGCATTGGTCTCTTCCCAAAGTCCGGGCGGTTGGTACGGTTTCACACTAGGCCCTCCGATCTCGGTATTTAAAAGACCGCTTGAGGCCAATATATAGTCTCTAATCATTTCACCGCTCATTCGAAAACGGGGCGCTCTTGCCAATAGCCTATTTTCGGGATCCGCTTTTTCAAGTTCAGATGAACGTACTGAACTTTGCTGATAGGTAGCAGAAAGCATGATTTTTTTCAAAAGATATTTTATATCCCAATCGTGATCCATAAAATCTACGGCCAACCAATCTAACAATTTCGGATGTGTAGGCAAACTTCCTTGCACCCCAAAATCCTCAGCCGTTTCTACGATTCCGCGACCGAACACCATGCCCCAAATGCGATTAACAAAAACTCGGGCAGTCAAAGGGTTATTCTTATTCGTGACCCATTTTGCTAGTCCCATTCTATTTTTAGCAGACCCATCAGCAAAGGGGTAAATAGCAGCAGGAGTACTGGCCCAAACCGTATCAGTAGGCTCATCATAATTTCCTCGATTGAGTACAAAACTATCGCGAGGGGCCGAGTCATTCATGACCATCACATTAATTTTAGTTCCCTTCTCAAGATTTATAAAAGACAATACATTTTTTATCTCCTTATCGCTTATAGAAATATATGGGGGATCGGCAAAATGTTTCTGTTTGGCTGCCTGAACGGCATCCATTTGCAATCCTTTTTCATCAACACTATTAAAAAAAGAAAACAGGCCAAAATAGTCTTTTTGAGATATAGGATCATATTTATGGTCGTGGCAACGTGCACATTCTAAAGTTAGTCCGAGAATACCTTTTCCTAAGGTATTTGTACGATCCAAGACATAGTTGATGCGATATTCCTCTTGAATCACCCCACCTTCTTGAGTTATAGGATGGTTGCGGTTAAAACCGGTCGCCAGAATCTGCTCTTTGGTGGCATTGGGCAATAGATCACCT
The DNA here is from genome assembly GCA_045046905.1 of Flavobacteriaceae bacterium. GTDB lineage: Bacteria > Bacteroidota > Bacteroidia > Flavobacteriales > Flavobacteriaceae > JASFYU01. Next base: position 21,539 of record JASFYU010000136.1, read on the forward strand.
GCCAACTGCCAGATTAGAAAATCATCATAGGGCAGATTCTCATTAAATGCATGAATCACCCAATCTCGCCATGGCCACATGGTGCGATAGCTATCATCTTGATACCCGTGAGAATCAGCATAACGGGCAAGATCCAACCATGCTTGGGTCATGCGCTCTCCATAGGCCGTTGATGCCAAAAATTCATCGATTACTTTTTCGAGGACCTCATCAGTCGGATTTTCAACCAATTTTTGAACAATTTCTTGTTTGGGAGGAAGCCCCGTAAGGTCAAGACTGATCCTTCGAATCAGGGTTTCAGTATCTGCTTTGGTCGATGGAGCCAGATTATTCTCTTCTAATTTTGATAGAACAAAGACATCGATCTCATTTTTAGACCACTCTTTTTGTGCGTTTATGGGAAGTAGACTTTTCACAGGCGCAAGAAATGCCCAATGTTTTTCATACTTACCCCCTTGTTCTATCCACTTTTTTATAAGTTTTTTCTCATAAGAATTAAGTGCTAACTTGGAGTCTGGCGGAGGCATTAACACCGCAGGATCCCCTGAAATAATATGTTCGTATACTAAACTTTTATTGGGTTTACCGGCAACAATAGGAAACGCACCCGGACGCTCAGGAAGCTCCGAAAAAGCACTTTCCTCTATATCAAGACGAAAACCTGCCTTGCGTTTATTGGCATCAGGGCCATGACAGGTATAACAATTATCAGATAAGATTGGCTTAATATCGAAATTGTAATCTACCGTATCAGGTAACTTAATCTTTGCATAATCACCCTTAGGTATAGTGAAAACCCCCTTTGTAAGAGCGAAAAGAAGCCCTGTCAACCCAGCAAGTATGACAGCAATGGCTATTTTTTGTTTCATGTAATCTACAACTGAATTCTCTCCTAATATAGGAAGTATCTAAAATACAACCAAATGCTATTACACTTATCACTACACAACCTTGTCAATATTTTTGAAGTGCCAGTCTATTTTCAAGACTCCTATCAATGATATCAGTTCTTATTTAAAAAGTATTCAAAACCATTATTGCTCGTTTATTGATTACGCTATTAAACTGAGTTCGACTAAAACTGTAAACAATTATTAGGTCGAACTCAGCTTAATCCTAATTTGTTCAAAAGCATGAAGTAATTTTGCTTTGTTAAGAATACAGCCATATTCAATACCTTAATTACAGCCTTCGCCAAAATCTGTGAGTATGGTAAGCATACCACCGCTGGACACTTGTTGATTACATACACTTTGAGGAATAGTATTGATTGGGTTATCTTCTAGGGTTAATGACACCAGTTTGGAAAGCTGCGAAAGATTCGCGGGCACAGTAATAAGTTGATTTTCATTGACCCCGATGACCTCTACGTCTTCTAAAAAGTATATGTTATTGGGTAGCCTATGTAAGTTACTATTGTGTATGTTTAATACGGCTGGGTTGCCATCTGCATTAAAAGTAACCCCAGAAAAATCAGCAACACCCCACCCTAATGTATTATCAGGATTGGCACTATAAATACCGATAAGAGCGTCTTTTTGAGAAACGGTTTCACAAGAAACAGCAGCATCTTTTTGAATAATTAAAGAATTAAAAGTTTCTAAATTACAAATAGCCTGAGGTATGGGGGTTCGGTTATTTTCATTTATGTACAATTCTTTCAATTTTATAAGAAACCCTATCTCGGCAGGTAGTGTGTTGTTTAGTCCCAAATATAAGAGGTTTTTATATTTTTGATTTATTAAACTTGAAATTATGGGACAGATACTACACGCAACGGCCACGCACCGCACCAGAAAAGAAATACAAGAGTCTGGTTGGACATTAAAGAATTTGGCATTACGATATAATATCAATATCAAAACGGTCAAAAAATGGAAATATAGAAGTACCGTCGAGGATTTGAAATGCGGCAAGAAGAAAGGTCAAGGCGGTGTTCTGTAGGGCATTGCAGAGCGGATAATCATAGAAACACTAAAGACAATGCTGCCTTTGGATGATCTATATATAGCCCTGAAACCGATAATGCCCGAGCTGCCAAGGAGCAACCTGCACCGCTGTCTACAAAGAAACGGGATCAGTAGACTTTCGGATCTGCTGGCAAAGGAAGAAAAGGCCACTTATAAAAAGTTCAAGGACTACGGGCTGGGATATTTACATGTGGATACCGCGGAGATCAAGATAGGCAAACAAAAATGGTATCTGTTCGTAGCCATCGACAGGGCGACCCGATTTGTCCATATTGAGGTATACGATAATAAAAGAATGTCGACGGCAGCTGATTTTTTAGAAGGAACGCTTGAACAATATCCATTCAAGATTACGAAAATACTGACCGACAATGGTATAGAGTTTTGCTATAATGCCCTGATAGAGGAAAAGAAACCGAAGAACAAGGCGCATTTATTCATAGCGGTCTATAACGGACACGACATCGAGCACAGGACGACCTTGGTGAAACACCCTTGAACCAACGAAATGGTAGAGGCGATGAACAAAAAAATAAAAACGAACACCGTTAGAAAATATCATTATGATACTATTGAGGACTTTAAAAAACACTTGTAACCTGAGTTCGACCTAAGGTTTAATCTACAGAATACAAATAAAAGCTAAGATTTGAAATGGAAAATTTGAAGGAATATCTGGATATTTCAAAAATT
>JASFYU010000137.1:0-8109 GCA_045046905.1 Flavobacteriaceae bacterium
TAAATAAGAATAACAGACTTTTCCTTTCTGGCTATTTCGGTAGAGATGCCTTTAAAATTGGAGATGTTTTTGGTAGTGATTATGGTAATGCTACAGGAAACTTACGTTGGAACCATATCTTTAATGATAGGCTATTTTCAAATTTATCAGCCATTGTTAGCAAATATGATTACAAGCTTGAAATTACAGCGGCGGAGTTCGATTGGCTATCGTCAATCACCAATTACAATCTAAAATATGATCTAAAGTATTACCTGAGTAATACGTTCAAGCTCGATTTTGGTGCCAGCGGTATTTACTATGATTTTGACCCCGGGCAAATTAAGCCTACCACCGCAACCTCGGCCGTAAACCCCTTATCTCTAGATCGTAAAAAAGCCTTTGAAAGTGGCCTGTACATCAATGCTGAACACAAACTCAGCAATAGGTTAACGGCCCAATATGGCCTGCGATATAGTGCCTTTTCACGATTGGGTGGGCAGAGGATGGTCGATTATGACAATAATCAGCCCGTGGTTTACAATCCTATTTTAGGTATTTATGAGCGCGGCACCGGAATAGGGGAGACCAACTATAAAAAGGGAGAGGCAATCAAAAACTTTGGTAATTTAGAACCTAGGGTTTCACTGGCCTATACCTTAAATGAGGTATCGTCAATCAAAGCAGGCTTTTCTCGGGTCGCCCAGTACATTCATCTTTTGTCAAACACCTCTTCTGCTTCTCCCCTTGATGTATGGACCCCTAGTGGAAAATATATAAAACCACAGCTGTCGAATCAATACGCTCTGGGGTATTTTCGAAATTTAAAAAATAAGGCGTATTCGATAGAGGTAGAGGCCTATTATAAAAACACCGATAATAGAATCGATTATATCGACGGATCTGATCTGATCGGACAGAATACCATTGAAACAGAGATCTTGAATGGCGAATCACGCGCTTACGGACTCGAATTTCTGCTTCGAAAAAATGAGGGTAGATTTACCGGTTGGATCGCCTATACCTTGGCGAAATCAGAACAGAGAACCCCCGGTGGTACTGCCGGTGGTTTGGGGATCAATAATGGCGCATGGTATAATACATCGCATGACAGAACCCACGATTTTTCTATTTCTGGCGCCTATAAGCTGAATGATAAACTTAGTTTTAGCACCAATCTTGTTTTTCAAACCGGTAGGCCCGTTACCTACCCCAATGGGCAGTATCAATACAATGGTATCTCGGTAGCGAGTTATGCCGATCGTAATTCTGATCGCTTGCCGGCCTACCACCGTCTTGACCTTTCGCTAAATTATAAACCGAACAGAAAGCCCGACCGAAGATTCAAAGGCGAATGGGTACTCGGAATTTATAATGCCTATAACCGTAGAAATGCCGCTTCCATTTCTTTTGGTCAGAATTTTGAAACCGGTGCTAATGAGGCTACCAGAACGGCCATTTTTGGTATTGTTCCTTCCCTAACCTATAATTTTAAATTTTAAGAAAATGAAAACATATACGATATTCACTATACTCTTTTTTGCCATTGCATTTTCCGCCTGCGAAGATGTGATAGATGTACCCGTGCAGACTGCGGCCACCAAACTTGTAATAGATGCCTCTTTAGATTGGGAGAAAGGCACTATCGGCAATGCACAAAGTATCACATTGCGTACTTCGACCCCTTTCTTCGATACCACTAGCGATGCCATCGTCACTGGAGCCTTGGTTAAGGTAACCAACAATACAAACAGCACTGAATTTGTATTTGTAGATCAAAATAATGGAGCGTATACTACCACTGAATTCATACCCATTTTAGGACAATCGTATACTCTAGAGGTTATCTATAATGCCGAAACCTATACCGCTACAGAGACCCTGAATAAGGTTACTGAGATTACTGATTTGTTTCAAGGTCGAGAAGAAGGGTTTAATGATGAGGAATTAGAGCTGCATGTTGTTTTTACCGATCCCCCAGAAGAAGAAAATAGGTATCTTTTTAAATTTCAAAGACATGATGAGCTCTTACCCGTATTCGAAGTTGGCTTTGATAAATTCGTAAATGGCAATGAGATTGATTGGTGGTATGAAGAAGAAGATGATGATGAAACCGATGAAAATGAGGCAATTGTACCCGGTGACGTGGTCTCTATAGAAATGTATGGCATCTCAGAAACCTACTATAATTATATGGAAATATTAATCAATCAAATAGGCGGTGTCGGTATTTTTTCAGCTACGCCAGTGGCGGTAAAAGGCAATTGTAACAACCTCACGAATCCTGAGAATTATGCACATGGCTATTTTAGACTGACCGAAGTAAATAAGACGAGCTATACGTTTGAGTAGGGAGGGAACAATTAACAATTAACAGTGAATAGTGAATAGTGAACAGTGAACAGTGAAAAGTAGAAAAAAAGTAGTGAGTACAAAGTAGTGAGTAATGAGTGAAAGGCAAAAGGGAAAAGGGAAAAGCCAAAAGTAGAAAGCCAAAAGTCGAATACATAACGTTTTTGCGAGGAACGAAGCAATCTGTTTGTTGTGAGTACAAAGTAGTGAGTGAACAGTGAACAGTAAAAAGTGAACAGTAAAAAGTAGTGAGTACTAAGTACAAAGTAGAATACATAACGCTTTTGCGAGGAACGAAGCAATCTGTTTGTTATGAGTAATAAGTAAAAAGTAGTGAGTACAAAGTAGAATGCATAACGTTTTTGCGAGGAACGAAGCAATCTGTTTGTTGCGAGTAAAAAGTAATGAGTAATGAGTGAAGAGGCCGAAAAGTGTGCTAGACACTAGGGTTAATGCTTGAAACCACCTAAAGACACGGCTGATTATAATAATTATACAGTACTTTTGCAAAACGGAACATATATCTTTTGAGACCAATCTTTACTATTTTATTTTTGTTAATAAGCTTTCAGAATAGATTTTTTTCTTATTAATAGATCTTCTTTATTTTATATTGAGTTATCGGTTATTACGCCCAAAACACAAAACACTAAACACTAAATTATTTCATTAAGCACTTAAGTGTTTAATGAACTACGTATGATTTTTGTTAAAATACGTATAGTGTTTATTAATCATGTCAATAAATATATACATAAATATGAAGATTAAGTATGACGCCCTACAGAATGAAAACCGTATCACCACAGTATTATTATTAGCAGCAGGAACAGGCAGTCGACTTATGCCACTAACTGATGAATCTCCTAAATGTTTGACTCTTGTCAATGAAATTTCAATATTAGCGCGCCTTGTTGAAAATTTAGCAGCACAGGGCATTAAAAAATTAGTGATTGTTACAGGTCACTTAAGCGCTTCCATTGAGGGTTTTCTAGGAGAGAGATATGAAAACATTGACATTGAATATATTCACAGTCCACTTTATAAAACAACAAATAATATATATTCGCTCTGGATGGCTAGAAAAATCATGGTAGAGCCTTTTATTCTCATAGAAAGCGATCTTGTTTTTGATGTTTCACTTTTAAGCGAAATGATGTACCCTGATCGAATGGCTATTGCTGAGATTAAAGATTGGATGAATGGTACAACGGTAACAATCAATAAAGATAGAAGAGTACTAGGGTTTAAAAATGACACCACTTTTAGTGAAGATGAGATTAAATACAAAACCGTTAATATATATAGCTTTTCTCAATCTTCATGGAAAACCATTTCAGAAAGATTAGATAGGCATATTCAAGAAGAAAAAGTAAATGGATATTACGAAACTGTATTTTCAGAACTAGTAGATGAGGACGCTCTTTTATTTGATGCAGTTTCTTTTGATAAAAAAGCATGGTATGAAATTGATACCCTAAAAGATTTGGCTGAAGCCATGAAATTATTTCCTGTAAAACAACTAATAGGAGAAATTAGTAATAAAGAAGCTACCTATGCCATTGGTTAAGACTACTTCAGATACAGAATACTTAAGTGCTAAAGATTCTCGTAATTCGAAAGAAGTCAAACCCACGCGTCAATTAAGTATGTTAAACTTTATTGTCGATTTGCCAAATTTGTGCACCCTATTAGGACTCTTAAGTTCTGTATTAGGTATTTATTACGCTATAAAAGGGGAGCTTTATTTCGCAGTTATTTTTGGTGCTTGGTCAGTAGTATTTGATTGGCTAGATGGTTTAATAGCTAGTAAAATGAAAAATAGAACCGATGACCATAGGGCTTTTGGTGGGCAACTTGATTCTTTGGTTGATATGGTTAGCTTTGGTGTTTTACCAGCAATCATTTTATTGAGTTATTCTGATTTCAATCTTTGGTTTATACCAGGTGCCTTTGCTATTATAGCCGCTTGTGCTATTCGTTTAAGCTATTTTAATATTTACGGACTCACTAATGGAAAGACCTACACCGGATTGGCAGTAGATTATAATGGACTTATAATGTCTTTGTTCTTTTTAATCGTAAGTTTTTTTAGTCCAGCTATTTTTCCAAAAAGCTTATATATAGTTGTGATGCTTGTTGTTTTTTTGAATTTATCTTCTATTCAAATTCCCAAGTTCCCCAAAACAATGTTAATAGGAATCATTACCTACGTAATAGCACTCTCAATTTATTTGCTTGGGGTAGTATCATAAAGAATGTACTCGATTTAGATGTAAAATCGCTATGAAACCTACGAGTCAACTTTAATTAGAGAAGTATAAAGCGAAAAGTAGAAAGTAGAAAAAAAAGTAGTGAGTACTAAGTAATAAGTAGAAAGCATAACGCTTTTGCGAGAAACACAGCAATCTGTTTGTTATGAGTACAAAGTAGTGAGTGAAGAGGGAAAAGTGAAAAGGGAAATTCTCTAACTATTATCCCATTCGTCGAATTTGAGTTTGAGTTTAAGTTTGAGTTTTGTCTTTGATTTTTGAACCTAACGCATAAGCCCTATTCCCTAGTATAACCGTTAACTTTTACCCAAAGTCAGATATTCATTTTGTTAAAAGCCGTATTTTTATACTATGGCCATGACAACAAGAAAAGGTTTTCGGTTTTCTACCTACGAGACAACCGAACAGACTCCTTTCGAAAAACTTTTCGATATTTTTCAGGAACTTATTACGCATACCTCCGGTGACTTTGATGAGGCCATTGAATGGTTAGGTGAGTTAGACAAGGAATATGAGCTGACCACCCCCGATTATACCATAGATGATTTTATCGAAGACCTAAAGGCAAAGGGCTATATTCGAGAAGAGTTCGAAGATGGTGGCCCAGAAATGGGTGAGGCCGAAGAAGGAGAAGAGGGCAGCGGAAAGGGAAATATTTCGATAACCGCTAAGATGGAGCGCCTCATACGCCAACGGGCTCTGGAGCAAATCTTTGGTAAGTTGAAGCGCAGCGGTGCAGGAAACCATAGAACAGGCAAGTCGGGTCAGGGAGATGAGCATACCGGTGACTTAAGAGAATATCGATATGGTGATGGCCTAGAGCATATATCGATGACTGAGAGCCTAAAAAATGCCCAAATCAATCATGGTATCGGTAGCTTTTCATTGACCGAAGAAGATCTTGTTGTTGAAGACACGCAGTACAAGGCCCAAATGAGTACTGTATTGATGATTGATATCAGTCACAGTATGATTCTGTATGGTGAAGACCGCATTACGCCCGCCAAGAAAGTAGCTATGGCCCTGGCCGAATTAATAACCACAAGATACCCAAAAGACACCTTAGATATTCTAGTATTTGGGAATGATGCCTGGCCCATACCCATAAAAGATTTACCCTACCTGAAAGTAGGTCCCTATCATACCAATACCGTTGCCGGATTGCAGTTGGCGATGGATATGCTACGAAGAAAACGCAATACCAATAAACAAATTTTTATGATTACCGACGGTAAGCCCAGCTGTCTGCGATTAGCTGATGGCACCTATTATAAGAATAGCGTAGGTCTTGATGATTATATCATAGAGAAATGCTACAATATGGCGCGACAGGCACGAAAGTTACATATTCCTATTACTACTTTTATGATCGCTCAAGATCCTTATTTACAGCAATTTATTCGGCATTTTACGGAAGCCAATAAGGGCAAAGCCTTTTTTACGGGACTAAAAGGCTTGGGCGAAATGATTTTTGAGGATTATGAGTCGAATCGAAGAAAAAAATTGAAATAATAGCAAGTGTTTTATGGATGATATAAATAGAAAAAAAGCTTGGTATCAAAGAACAAGAAGTTGGTTACTGATTATCACAACGCTTTTTGTCCTCCTGTTTATATGGGTTTTACCTTCAGAATTACCTCGAAACATTGCGTATTTGGGTAAAGCATATTCTGAGCCTGAAATTTGTAATAATGCGCTTGAAATAGCCAAAAAGAATAAACGGACAAAAGAGGTTTTGGGGCAATTAGATCCCATGGGGGCGTTAGCACTTCTTGAAGGCGCTGTGCATTATTCAAAGGATGGTAATAAGGTGGCGATTACAATCAAAGTAGCCGGTTCTAAAACAAAAAATAAAATAAAGTCAAACATAGATATTGTTGCCCAGAAGAAGGCCGGTGAGTGGGAATATCAAAAAATTCAAATTCGAATTAAAGGTCCCGTTGAAATGAAAGAAACCATTCCGATACTGTTGAAATAGTAAAAGTGAACAGTGAAAAGTAGAAAGTAGAAAACATAAGGCTTTTGTGAGGAACGAAGCAATCTGTTTGTTATCAGTGAAGAGTCAAAAGTAATACCTAGAAAAACTATGAAGCATACCAATATAAAAACACTTGCTGAACTCAAAAAAGCAGGCTACAAAAGCAAGAGTATTAAAGATGAGCTACGCGATAACCTGCGTGAAAAAATAAAAAAAGGAGAAGACAGCTTTGCCGGTGTTTGGGGGTATGAGAATACGGTGATTCCTGAGTTGGAGCGGGCGATACTTTCACGTCATAACATCAATTTATTAGGTTTGCGTGGGCAGGCCAAGACCCGATTGGCAAGGTTGATGGTCAATCTCTTAGATGAGTATATTCCGATTGTAGAAGGTTCTGAAATTAATGACGACCCTTTTAAACCCATGTCGAGATATGCCAAGGAACGTATCAAGGAAAAAGGAGGTAAAACACCAATCTCTTGGTTACACCGTGACGAACGGTTTTATGAAAAGTTGGCTACTCCTGACGTTACCGTGGCTGATTTAATTGGTGATGTAGATCCAATAAAGGCTGCCAATTTAAAATTGTCATATGCCGATGATAGGGTAATCCATTTTGGAATGATTCCCCGTGCAAATCGATGTATTTTTGTAATCAATGAACTTCCGGATCTGCAAGCGAGAATACAGGTATCTCTTTTTAATATTCTCGAAGAAGGCGATATTCAGATTCGTGGTTTTAAGTTGCGCCTCCCCCTAGATATTCAATTTGTATTTACGGCCAATCCTGAGGATTATACCAATAGAGGCAGTATTGTCACCCCTTTAAAAGATAGGATAGGATCACAGATTTTAACTCACTATCCTGAAGATATTGAAACCGCCCGTAAAATTACCGAGCAAGAGTCCAATCTCGATAAACGCCAGACTGATGCGGTTTACGTTCCTGATATGGCCAAAGACCTATTGGAACAAATCAGTTTTGAAGCCAGAAATAGTGAGTATGTCGATGCGAAAAGTGGCGTAAGTGCCCGTACCAGTATAACGGCATTTGAAAACCTTTTAAGTACCGCAGAACGTAGATTATTATTAGGCGGCGCCGATAGTACAGTACTACGATTGAGTGATTTTTTAGGCGTGATTCCCGCAATTACCGGAAAAATTGAACTTGTATATGAAGGCGAGCAGGAAGGTGCCGATGCTATTGCGGCCATTTTAATCGATGAAGCCGTGAAATCTTTATTCTCTAGGTATTTCCCGAAAATAAACAAGCTCGAAAAGAAAGATGCTGAAACGCCCTATGATGAATTATTACACTGGTTTTTTGAAGGTGAAGGTTTTGAATTATTAGATGATTTTACTGATCAGGAGTACAGAAGAATGTTAGATAGTATTGCTCCATTGAATCAAATGATAAAGGAGTACCAAGCTGGTTTCATGAAAAAAGACAGTTATTTTTTAAAAGAATTGCTGTTATGGGGCTTGGTCGCCCATAAAAGATTAAGTAAACAACGCTTCTCAGAAGGC
>JASFYU010000138.1:0-27356 GCA_045046905.1 Flavobacteriaceae bacterium
CAATCTGGCATTTTGCCAGATTGTGTTATTAAAAATATTAAAATTGCTCCTTCTATCAATTATAGCCAGGATTTTGATTATATAAAGGATTGGTGTCCACTTCTATTTGTGGAATTGGCAAATACTCTCTACCAGGCACGTATTGTGATCCTCCTAAATTAGATTTCAATTCATCGGTTATTGCATCAGGAATCATTCCCCATCGTAACAGGTCATGGTAGCGATCCCCTTCGAACATTAACTCCAATACACGCTCGTCTCTAATCTGTTGTCTCAATGTTGCCTGATTAGAAGTTACTCTAACTGGCATACTGGAACGTGTCCTTACCTGATTTAATGCGTCAAGGGCGGCGCCACTACCACCATTTGTTTCATTTTCAGCCTCTGCATATAGTAACAAAATATCAGCATAACGCATAATACGCCAGTTGATTACAGAAGGAAAGCCACCAAAACCAAAATCGGCTTGTGTCTTTCCGGGTCGAAAATCAAGGTATTTGCGAACTGTTACTGTACTCAAGTCATTGGCAAAACCTGTAGCAAAAGGGGTTTCATATAACATGGCTCCCGGATAGTCATAAACTATGGTAGAGAAAGCTCTTGGGTCTGTTTCGCCACCAGTAGTTGTTTCAGCTAAAAAAGCATCTTTCACCCATGAATTGATCAACATACCCGATTGACTTGTAAACCCTGGTGGCGCCAAATCTGGTTCCCAGGCGGCTGTCCGTAAACCCCCGGCAATATCAGCACCCCATGAAAAGCCATTATCATCATGTTGAATCTCAAAAAGTGATTCCGCATTATTTTCCTGATCATCACCAAAATTATCGGCATAATTGGACATTAAAGTATAAACACCCGAATCTATGATTTTTTTGAATTCTACTGCTGCTTGGGCATATTCATTACTATTATCAATACCTGAATGGTACATATACGTTTTGCCTAATAAGCCTGTTGCAGCCCCCCAAGTAGCTCTACCAACATTTCCACTGTCCCATGTTTGCGGAAGTAATGACTGAGCCACTTGCAAATCGCTGATGATCTGTTGCCAAACCTGTTCTGGGTCGGCAGGTGCATTTTTCACTTCATCAAGTGAAGCTGCTGGCACCGTTATCAACGGAACGTTTCTGAACATCGTAACCAAATAAAAGTATTGATATGCCCTAAGAAAATAAGCTTCTCCCAATATGGCGTTTCTATCGACGTCAGTAAATGAAGAATCTTCAATGGCGGGGACTTCAACTAAAATTGTATTGGCCCTAAGAATGGTCTTCCAAAATTCACCCCAAATCTCCGATAACCTTCCAAAGGTTGGTTCAATAGAAAAATTGGAAGCGTCGGTAATTACACCTTGAAAGGCGATTGGGTTTGTTGCATCGGAGCGATACATTGTATGTATCGGCATCATCCTGCCCCATCCAAATTGATTTGCCAAAGGGCTATAAGCCCCAATAATAGCTTGTTTAGCCTGAGTTCCATCTTGCCAAAACACATCTGGGTTCAATCTGTTTTCATCAGTGACTTCTAAATTTTCTTCGCTACAGGCCATTACCATAAACAAGCCTACAGAAAGACTCAATAATACTTTTTTTATATTTTTCATTTTTTAAAAATTTAAAATTGATTATAATGAAACCTGTATCCCGAATGTAATCGTTCTGGCTACCGGATAAACATTTTCATCTACCCCACGGTTGAACAAATTGTTTCCTCTTTTAACATTTCTTCCAATTTCAGGGTAATACCCAGAATAGCTATCAATCGTAAATGCATTTTCAATATTTATATAAGTTCTCAGCTTTGACAAAGCCATTTTTTTTGTAATGGAAGGAGGAAATGTATAACCCAAAGCGATATTTTTAAGTCTAAAGTATGATCCATCTTCAATATAAAAGTCAGATTCTCTTCTGTTCACCCCAGCATCACCAATGGTTGCCCGTGGCACATTGGAACCGTTCTCTGGTGTCCAAGCATTTCTGGCTATACCTCTTTTATTACCATTTTGACCAAAAACCCCTTCAAAAAGCCGTCCGTTCCAAATTTCATTGCCTTGTACCCCTTGAAAGAATAGTGTAAGATCCAGACCTTTGTAATTGGCGTTGAAGTTGAGGCTATATTCAAAATCAGGTACTGCGCTTCCCAGGAAAGTTTGATCGGTTACGTCCAAAACATTATCTCCATTGGTATCTACGAAACGCAAATCACCAGGTACCGCAGTTCTTCCTGAAAGTCCATCTGCATCAATCTCTGCTTGATTTTGATAGACACCGTTTGTTTTATACCCATAAAAATAAGCTACAGGGAAACCTGCTTCGGTACGAGTGGCATTAAAAGTCTCATCAGTAAATGTTCCCGCTCCGATAGGGTTGACTCCTTCTCCAAGATTGATTACCTTATTATCTAAAGTGGTTAGATTGCCCGTAATGGCGTATTGAAAATCTCCCTCTCGTTTATTGTAGGTCAACGAAAACTCGTATCCTTCATTTTCTATCGTTGCAGCATTAAATGGAATTGCAACATTGGTCCCTGATGAAGGGTTTATCGGCAGATTCGCCAAAATATCTTTAGAAGTTTTCTTGAAGTAATCAATAGTGAAATCGATTTTTCCACCAAGTAATCGCCCTTCTAACCCGATATCTGTAGTCGTAGTTTCTTCCCATTTTAGATTTGGGTTAGAGAATTGAATCTGAGAAACCCCATTTAATCGTTCTTGACCAGTTCCTAGTGTAGCTTGGCTAGTAATGTTTAGAGCCGTAACAAATTGAAATGGATCAAGGTTGTCAGATCCCAATTGACCCCAACTTCCCCTTAATTTTAGATTATCTACAAAATCAAGGTTAAAAAAGGATTCCTCAGAAATATTCCACCCCAATCCAATGGACGGAAACACTCCAAACCTATTTTCTGCTCCAAAATTGGAAGATCCGTCTCTTCGTATAGAAGCCGTAAACAGGTATTTTCCAGCATAGTCGTAATTCAGCCTTCCGAATACACTTTGTATTGTCCTAGGAAGAAGCCTACCACTTCTAGCTACTATGTCATTAGCGGCGCTAATTGTCCTTGTGTCGTCACTGAAAAAGCTTTCTACGTCTACTTGAATTGTTTCTAATTTATCTTTTTGTTCCGAATAACCGACCAATAGATCTACATTGTGGTTACCAAAACTCTTGGTATAGGTAAACAGGTTTTCAACTATCGTAGATAAAAAGGTAGATCTCCTATCACTAAGGTCTGATATTGGGTTAGAACCTACATCCGAATTACTTGTAAAATAGGTTGGAACAAATGTAAAATTTCTAGAATTTCTATAGTTTGCCGATAGGTTCAATTTATACTTTAAGCCATCGATTATTTCAAATGCCCCACTGACGTTTCCTAAAATATTGTCATTGATAATTCTGCGATCGGTCAGCTGCGCAACACCCAACCAATTCGTAGATCTTGTAATACCAGCAATACCCGTATCGGCTCCTGTGTATCCTCCATCCCTAGTCTCATCTAAAATGGGAACTACAGGAATATGCCCAAATTCACGACCAAAATCTAAATTAGGGTTATTTAAAGATCTTGCCAAGAACAAAGATTGACTTATACTAAACCTACCTTTATTAGCACTGGTATTTAATCTAATAGAAGTCCTTTCAAAATCCGAAGCTTTTACTATACCCTCCTGCTTTAATCTATTGGCTGAAAGGCTATACGTACTTGTTTCACCTCCCCCTGATATTCTTACACCATAGTTTTGGACAAATGCAGTACGCAAAGAGGCATCTTGAATATCTGAATCGACGGAAGAGTCAAAATTATTAAAATTTCCCGGTAATGGCGTACCGTCATTGGTAAAGGCCTGTCTTCTGTGGGTAATATAATCGGCGGCATTAAGAAAGTCAAGCTGTCTTACTGCTGAAGATTGCCCCCAGCTAGCATCAAAATCTATCTTCATGGGCTGCCCCTTTTTTCCCTTTTTAGTGGTGACAATTATAACCCCTTGTCCTGATCTGGCACCATATATTGATGCCGTAGAGGCATCTTTCAAAATTTGAATAGATTCGATGTCACTAGGGTTCAAGAAATCAATATTGTCCGAAAAAACACCGTCAATAACATATAAGGGATTTTGATTACTCAATGATCCTGTACCACGAATAATAACACTCGCGCTTGCTCCTGGAGAGCCCCCATTGGTTTCGACCCGCACCCCGGTCGCTTTTCCGGCCAATGCTTGGGTCACATTTCCGGTAACTACATTATTAATGGCGTCCCCATCTATAGAACTTATTGATCCAGCAACATTTCTTTTCTTTTGCGTACCATAACCAATAACTATTACTTCATCAAGGCCCGCCGTACTAGGCTCCAAAATTATAGTAAACTTGGTTTGGTCCTCAACCACAATTTCCTTGTTTGTATAACCAATATAGGAGACCTCTAAAATAGCATTTTCACCCTTTAAGGTAATTGAAAAATTGCCGTCAAAATCAGATTGCGTTCCGTTTGTGGTTCCTTTTTCCAAAACATTAGCTCCCGGAAGTGGTTGGTTATTTTCATCTATCACCTGCCCCGTTACTGTTTGTTGAATAAGACGTTCTTCTGGTTCTTCCTTGGTTACCTCTTTTAATGAAAACTCATCAAACGTATTTTTTTTAAGAACAATTTGATTTTTTAACACGGTATATGTGACCGTACCATCATTAAAAATCATCTTCAATAAGTCTTTAATAGGTGTTTTAACCACATCTACACTTATCCTTCTAGAAACATCTATTTCATCGGTCTTGTAAAAAAATATAAACCTACTTTCCGATTCTATTTGTTCCAAAACCTGTTCAATAGGCTTGTTGTCTACTTTCAAAGAAATTTTCTTATTTTGAGAATACGCCTCATTTGCCTGAAGATTCAGTAATGCAAAGGCGAACAATAAAAATGAAAGTTTCATCTCTCGATTTTTTTTAAATATGTTTTTCATACGAATAAAAAACAGTGATTTTTTTTTCATAATTTTGAATGATTTTGATTAGTTAGTTTTTACGGTTAAAATCAGCATGTGTCGAGAAACGTAGCAGCGTTTCTCGACTTTTTTTTAGGTGTAGGTCACGTCATTTAATTAAGGTTTAGTTAGTATAATTTCATTATTTATAATTTGGTAATCAAATCCGACACTTTCTTTAAATACATTCATCAAATCAATAATAGACTCATCTTCAAATCTCCCCTTAAATTTGATGTTATTTAATTCTGCATAGCTATTATTAATCTTAACATTGTACTTTCTTTCGATTTTCTGAATAATCTCTATAAAAGGCAAATCAATAAATATTAAGCTCCCTTCCATCCAACCTATATAATTACTTACATTAACTTTGCCGATTTCAATGTTATTCTGTTTTAAGGAGGCTTTTTGTCCGGGAAGTATTGTTCTAGTAACAGCCTGTTCATCACCTATTTTATTTTGATAAATAGCAACACTGCCTTCTACCAAAACGGTAAACGGCTCAGAGGCTTTATAGGTATTGACATTAAAATGCGTTCCCAAAACCTTGACACCCATACCATTTGCATGTACAATAAAAGGGTGCTTCGTGTCTTTTGCTACTTCAAAATATGCCTCGCCAGTCAAGAACACCTGCCGCTCTTTTCCTGAAATGAAGTTTACGGGGTACTTTAAAGACGTGCCTGCATTAAGATAAACAAAAGTGCCATCCGAAAGTTTTAATTGAAACTTTTTGCCATAAGGCACATATATTTCATTGTAAATTAACTCCTTAACTTTATTATCGATATACGTGAGCTGGCTTCCACTTTGCGTACCAATGATTTCTCCATCGGCATTAGCAAAGGACTGCCCACTATTGGCATTAATTTTTTTTATTTCGTTATTACCCAACTTCAATACAATAGCTTCATCAGAAATAATTAAACCTTGTTTTTCCTCATCGCTATTCTGAAAGAAAACAATACTACTAAGGAGCACAATAAAAATGGCTGCATATTTTAAATAGGAGTTCAACAGCTGGCGTTTGCTCTTCTTCTTTACATCTATCTTCCTCTTTATAACAGACAACATTTTTTCTCTCAACTCCTCAGAACTACCATATTCCGACTCAGGCCAAGCCTGATCCTTTTTCTGAAAAGACTCCAAGAATTTCTCTAACAACTCAAGTTCTTCGGAAGAACATTGGCCATTCATATATTTATCAAGAAGCTTTTTTGCTTGTTTTCTCTTCATAAGAATTGTCAATAGATTTTTAGTCCAATAGTACGGTCGCTAATATTAAGTACCCAAACCTAGCCTTTGGTACACGTCAAATATGGTTTTTTTTGAAATAATTCTTAAAAATGAATACTATGAATGTACTAGTACCATTTCAAAGCGCACACAAATAAGCAGTTACCATAAAACAGACCGTGTTTATGGCAATCATATATTTAAGTATAAAAGATAAAGATATTATCTAAAAAGTAGCACAAAACAAAAAGCCAGCTCCTCTTGTTGCAGATTTCGCCTTATATAATTCAAGGCTTTTGATATTTGATTTTTTACGGCCTGTAGAGAAATTTCCAATTCTTCGGCTATTTCCTTATTCGATTTGTGCTGATATCTACTCAACAAAAAAATCTGTTTACACCTACTTGGAAGTTCGTCGACATAACTGTCAATGATTTTCTCAAGCTCATCATACTCCATCTTTTTAGAAATATCAATAGAAATATCGATAATATTTAGTCGTATTAAATTTTCGCTTGTAAATTTTCGATTTCTAAAGTGATTAAATACTTGATATTTAACAGCCCTAAAAAGGTAAGACGAAAGATTTGTTATTTTTAAATCTTCTCTTTTAGACCATAGATCTACAAATATATTTTGAACAATATCTTCGCAAACCTCTTTCTTCTTTAAAATATTACTCGCATAAAGGAACATATTCACCGCAAACCGATTATAAATCTCCTCAAATGCTTCAGCCTTGTCGAGAGACAAAAGCCTAAGCAATTCCTGGTCGTTGTATTTTTTATACATCTATTTGATTCATAATGGATTACAATCCAAAAAAAACAATTCATTATAGAACTGCTACTTTTAATTATTTAACAGCCTTTTCTTAGCTGTTGCTAATGCTGCTATTTTACATTTTAAAATTGAAAGCTTAATCTACCGAATAATTCAACCGGAATTTAGGTCGAAGAGAGCTTAAAATTTGAAGATGCGCTTCAAAAATAATTCAAAGATTAATCGCTACCTAGTACTTTATTACCTAATTCAATGCTTTTATTACCTATGTCTGTCAAATGAAGTAAAATGAGTATATCAAACATTGTTATTACATTCTTTATTATCACAGAGAACCAAGTAGGTCTATAAAAGACAAACTAGTTAAAGATAGTGGTCTTTTTTACGGCATACTACCTCAGTTACTTTTCAAACAATGCCTCAAACACAACACTTTCTGAACCAGCATATTACAAAAAAAAAAAAAAACAGCAGCAAATTAGTTCGGTATATTGCCCAGCCGGTTCGACAACGCGTACATCTAGACAGCGCTCATCGAGTATTTACCATATACCCAGTTCATTTGGAAAACTGACCAAGATAGTCGTTTGGTCTAAAACAAAAATATTACTGTTGATGCCGCCAGCAAGGCCGATATCTCAGTACACAAGTGCTGTACAAGGTTTATCAGGCAGGAACCAAAATTCACATATATGTACCAACCCCAGTTCTTGGCTGTACGGTACAAGGCGGCCTAGTTGCCGCACTGCTTTGTCTCAAATGATATAATTGGTGTCTTGTGGGCATTCAAACAGAGACAGGTATTACCCAGCCCGTGCCGTGAAGTCGATTACCTGAAAAGCTGTGGAACCTAATTGCAACAGTTCAGCCCTTGGTTCTATGATTACCGTTGTTACGGTCTACCCACTTTTTAAGTATTGAATAGTCGAAATATAAACTCCGCCCTGCTCACTCGAAACATAAGCCGATTCCACTAATCTCATCGTATTATAAGCATCTTCAGTACTATGAGGAAGATGAGAAATCTTATCTAGAACATGTCTTTGAAGTACCGCCATAGTGCCTATAAAAACATCGGAAAACCACTTTCCTTTAATTTTAATTTCTTCCCATTTCTTTTGCCCTTTACCCAAAAATATATATCCCAATTTGGAAGGAGGATCCTTGGGATAATCCAAAGACAAGCCTACTCTTATTTTAATAGCCCCTTTTGTTCCTTCGATCTTTAGGTAGGGCCGTTGGTGTTGCAAGACGAAATCATGCTCGTGTTTGGCAATACTCCTGTCTTGAACATTAGCAGCATCATAACCTAGAATCATGGGGGGGGCCCTGGCAGAGGCCAAATCGGTCATTTTTGGATGTTTACGCGTACTTGCGTAGATTTTTTGGAGATTACCCAGAAAACTGCGAATCACATCTAAATACTGTATGCTGTGCTATAAGATCTCTATCTAGGCAATTGAAACAAAAAAAACCCATAAAGGCCATGGGGTATATGCGCAGAGCATAATTTCAATACCGTACACCTCTCTCAACAAGCCTTTACCCACTATTTCTCTTCCCGCTATGGTATAGGGAGCATACCTCATTTGAAAATTTACTGCGGAAAACATTTTTTTCTTTTACAGATTTCCAGTATTTGTTTGGCCTCCTCTAGACTTTCTCCCATGGGTTTTTGAATCAGAACAAGAGAGCTATCGGGGCAATTGCTCTAATATTTCAATATGGAGGTTCGCCGGTAGCGCCAAATCATATACCGCATTGTATTTTTTTTCCATCCTCAACCAATTCCGAAAGTGAAGCATATGCCTTTTCAACATGGTCAAATTCTTCTTTAAAAGCTTCTGCCTTAGTTCTTATTTTATCATAAATTCCCTTCACTTTAAAATTTACCCGATCATAGGCTGGCAAATGGGCATCTTTTACGATTCCTCCCGCTCCAATATCAACAATTGGGAATGGTTTTTTCGGAATTTCAACAAACTGTTCTACATTCATAGTGTTACCTATAAATTGCTTTGCCCGCCTAATAATTTTTGCAACTTATGTAATTTTTTACGCTTACAACAATAGTTTTATTTCTCAATTCTTGATGTAAGGGTCGCAAACTGTAGTTCTAATCGTTTCAGTTCGCGCAAAATATCATTTTTGTCCATCTGCATCCATACATACAATTTCAACATGCCCATTGCAATCATACAAAGAAAGCCCGCCGAGGCCCATTTAATGAGCTCATTGGTTTCATTAGTGCCCATGAATTGAACAACACAGTATACCAGAAGGCCTAATATGATAAGGCTCACAATATGCATTATTATGGCTAACCACCCAAGTTTACCCCTATAGACCTCTCCTATTTTCTCCAAAAGATTCTGTTCGCCCAATTCTTCATAGAACTTGGCTTCTTCGGTATTTAAAGTTTCTTTGATTAGCTCATCTATTTTCTCTTTTTTGTACGACATATTTATTGCTTTAAAATTGTTTTTAATTTTTCTCTCGCATGAAATAATCTTGATTTCACCGTGCCTACCGAAATTTCCAATATCCCACTAATTTCATTCAATGAGTACTCCTCGGTATAAAATAGCCTCAGTACAAGTTGTTGGTTATTGGGCAGCATTGGAATAGCACCTTGAAGTTTTTGAATTTTAGATTTTCTTTCTTCACCCCCGTCATCTTCACCATATTCAATGCGATAGGTCTTTAGTTTTTCCCTATGAGATGTATTCTTATGTAAAGAATCCAAGGTTTTTCTAGTTACTATGCGCATGGCCCAACTTCCAAAGGCATTGGGGTCTTTCAACCCGCTCAATTTATGTATTATTATACCCCAGCAATCTTGGACAATATCCTTTGAAATGTCAAGGTTATGCGTATACCAATACGAATGTCTACACAAGCTGTGATGATGCCTGTTCACCAGCAATGCCAGGGCCTTTTTATCCCCTGCCTGATATTGTAGTACCAATAATGCATCAAATACCTTTTTGGCGGTCATTTCATTTGCTTTTATTATAAAGACGCCTTCGTATTGAAAAGGTTCATTAATCTTTAACCTTTTTTTAGCGCATTCCTTTTAAATATAGCTGTTATAAATGCAATTCGATTACTACTTTTGCACAATGCGAAAAAAGAAGACACGACAGATTTTTGAGAATGTAACCGTTGTTGATGCTGGTGCCAAAGGAAAAACGATTGGAAAAGCCCCAGACGGACGAGTCATTTTTTTGACCAATACCGTACCCGGTGATATCGTAGATGTACAGACTACAAAAAAAAGAAAAGCGTATTACGAAGGAGTAGCCACAAATTTTCATTTTCGTTCCGACAAACGTACAACACCCGAATGCCAGCATTTTGGCGTCTGTGGCGGATGCAAATGGCAAGATATGGGGTATGAACATCAATTGTTTTATAAGCAAAAAGAAATCGAGAACAACCTAAAACGTATAGGCCATCTTGAACTTCCTGAAACATTACCCATTATAGGTGCTGCGAAGCAGTATTTTTATAGAAATAAGATGGAATTTTCATTCTCTGACAGTAGATGGCTGACTCCAGAAGAGATACGTTCCGATGAAGAAATAAAAGATCGAAATGCCCTAGGTTTTCATATTCCGGGTATGTGGGACAAGATTTTGGACATCAAAAAGTGTCACCTTCAAGCAGACCCCTCAAACGCAATTCGGTTAGAAACCAAGGATTTTGCCGTAAAGAACGGCCTGTCATTTTTCAACCCCAGACAGCAACATGGCATGCTACGCACCTTGATGATACGAAACTCGTCGATAGGAGAACTCATGGTATTGATCCAATTCTTTGAAGATGATAAGGACAAAAGAAATTTACTACTAAACCACTTGGCAGAAACATTTCCTGAAATAAGCTCACTACAATTCGTAATCAACCAAAAGCAAAATGATACAATCTATGACCAAGAGGTTGTTTGCTATGCGGGTCGTGACCATATTTTTGAGGAGATGGAAGGTTTGCGGTTTAAAATCAATGCAAAATCATTTTATCAGACCAACTCTGAACAAGCCTATGAATTATACAAAATAACGCGTGATTTTGCTGGCCTTAGCGGCAAAGAATTAGTGTATGACCTCTATACCGGTACGGGTACCATAGCCCAGTTTATTGCAAAAAAAGCCAAAAAAGTAGTGGGTATAGAAGCTGTTCCGGAGGCTATTGCAGATGCCAAAGAAAATGCCGAACGTAACGGGATAAAAAATGTGGCTTTTTTTGTGGGCGATATGAAGAATGTTTTCAATGAAAGTTTTATTACGGCAAACGGAACTCCTGATATCATAATCACCGATCCTCCGAGAGACGGTATGCATAAAGACGTAGTGCGGCAAATTCTGAACATCGCTCCGAAAAAAGTGGTGTACGTTAGCTGTAACAGTGCCACCCAAGCCCGTGATTTAGAGCTGATGAAAGAGCTGTATTCGGTGACAAAGGTACAGCCTGTAGATATGTTTCCGCAAACCCATCACGTCGAAAATGTTGTACTTTTAGAAAAGATAAAATGAGTTCATATAACAACAAACACACTGTTTACAAAAAATAATTGTTGATGAATAGATTAAAAATAGTTTTCATCATCCTGCTAGGCATTATTTGCTTTTCGGCCTGTGAGAAAGATGATATCTGTGTAGACGGCAATACCCCCCTATTGGTCATTCGCTTTTATGATTTTGATGACCCCGAAGAAATAAAGGCTGTTCCTAATCTTCGCATAGCGGGTTTGGGCCAGGAGTTCACTGTAAATACGATAGCCGACAGAACATCATTGGACTCCATAGGTATACCGTTACGCATTGGTGAGACCAGTACCGGCTTTTATTTTATTATGGATTCGGAGACGGATGAAAATGAAATCGAAACCGGAAATATTGACACCCTGAGCTTTTCGTATGAAAGCAAAGAGATATTCATATCACGGGCCTGCGGTTTTATCGTCAATTATGACAAGCTAGACAGCAGTTTGGAAACCGGTACCGATAATTGGATAAAAAGCATAGTAATAGATACCACTTTTATAACAAATTCAACTCAGGCTCATGTCAAAATATTTCATTAGCATTTGCTTTTCGCTATGGGCCCTATCTGTTTTCTCTCAAGATAAGCCCATTGACCTACACCCGAAAGATACCGTAGAACACCATCAAAAATATGGCCTTAGAGTCGGTGTAGACCTAAGCAGGCTAGTGCCATCATTTTTTACCGATGATTATACAGGTCTTGAGTTTGTCGGCGATTACCGCCTCACACAAAAATTGTATGTGGCGGCCGAATTGGGCAATGAAAAGAAAACCAAACAAGAAGACGTATACAATTTCACCACTTCAGGCAGTTATATAAAGCTGGGCGTTGATTATAACACCTATGCGAACTGGTACGGTGAACAAAATTTAATATATATCGGAGGGCGTTACGCCTTTAGCAGTTTTAGCCAAACCTTGAACAATTACCAAATCTATGATTCAAATCGCTATTGGAATCCCGTTGATTTCATCGAAGGTTCTTCTGGTTCTCAAGAGTTCAGCGGCCTCAACGCCTCGTGGTTAGAGTTTGTCTTTGGCACTAAAATAGAGTTGTTCGCGAATATCTATTTGGGGGCCAGCATACGATTAGGGTTTTTGGTCAGTAATAAAGAACCTGACAATTTTCAAAACCTGTTTATTCCAGGCTTCAACAAAGTCACCGAGGGCAGTAAGTTTGGTGTAGGATACAACTATTCATTAACGTATTTTATTCCACTTTATAAGAAAGTAAAAAAGAAGAAAAAAGAAAAGCTAGTTGAAGAAATACAAGAATAAACAAGCACGGGTCAAGCCCAACTGATCCATATCAAAAATTATGTCACAGACAGCATATACGTTATTCGCTATCGCTCTCTGAAGCAACAAACTTTAAAATAAGCCTGCCACCCCACGAAACAGCTATGTCAAACCCGCTAGTGGGTTAAATTTCGCGTTTTCCTTTTACGAAAATCCATTTCATCATTAGTTTTTCTCCCTCATCGGTTTTAATCACCACAAATTTGGGCGCAAAAACAGTTGCTATTATCGCAGCTAAGAGGGCTAAGAATACGCGGTTTATAGATAGAAAATGTCCGAATACCAGCCGTCCTATGATGAACAATACCGCAAAACCAATAAAATTGAATACGAATGCCTTGTGTTTTGGTCGCATATTTTACGCTGGCTTTTGAAACTTCGCTTTTTTACTTCCCTCATACATCACATACTTTACCAGACGTGATTCTAAATGACTATTGAAGACCTTTATTTTTCGCGAAGGTCTCAGCCCAACATATTTTAGGGCCTCAAGGTTCGAGGTAATAAACCAAGCATCGGTACCGGGGTACTTTTGTTTTAAGGTATCACCGATTGAGGCATAAAAATCTTCCATATCAAGGTTCAAGCGTTCCCCATAGGGCGGATTGAAAACCATATGTAAATGTTTATCAGTAAACTTTTCGGTGTCGAAAAAATTCTTTCTATCAATAGTGATATACTCCGATAAATTTGCATTTTCAATATTATCCTGGGACTTACGTACCGCTGATGGCGCCTTGTCGTATCCGACAATTTTATAATGAAATTCTCGAGTCTTATTTAAACTTGCTTCTACTATTTTCTCAAAAAGCTCTTGGTCAAAATCTTCCCATTTCTCAAACGCAAATTCTTTTCTATTGATGTTCGCGGGTATGTTACAGGCAATCATAGCGGCCTCTGTCAAAAATGTTCCGCTACCGCACATAGGATCCAGAAAATCAGATCGGCCATCCCAACCACTTAACAATAGCAAGCCGGCTGCTAGAACCTCATTTATCGGAGCAATATTCGTAGCCGTTCGGTAACCTCTATGATGCAATGACCTACCTGAACTATCTAAAGATACATTACAATGTTCTCTATCAATATGAATATTAATCCGTACATCAGGAAACTTGACATCTACATTAGGCCTACTCCCATCCATGTCTCTAAATTTGTCGACAATGGCATCCTTTACTTTTTGTGAAACATAGAGCGAATGGGTGAAATTATCGGAATTAATAGTCGTGCCGATGGCAAAAGTCATATCAACAGAAAGAAACTCCGACCAATCCATCGCATATATTTTCCTGTAGAGTTCATTCTCATTGCGTACCGAAAAAGAATGTATGGGTTTAATAATCTTAATGGCTGTTCGCAAACATAGGTTTGCTTTATACATAAAGCCCATATCGCCCTCGAAAGAAACGCTGCGAACACCCTCAGTAACATTTGCGGCACCCAAGTTTCTTAACTCCTTGGCCAAAATTTCCTCAAAACCAAATAAGGTCTTGGCCACCATTTTAAAATTATTGTTCATATGCTTGCTAAAGATTGCCACAAAAATACAGTATTTTTATCCCTGAGCATTTTTTAATCACAAAATACACAACCTACTCAAGCCTTTTAAAAATGACATATATCTTGCCCACCCTAGGGGTCTTGTTAAGCTTTGTATTTGTTCTTCTTACAAAACCAAAAAGCAAGGACAATTTCAAACTGTTGCTGGCTTTCAGTGGGGCATTTTTATTGGCCTTGACCATCTTTGAACTACTGCCTTCTGTTTATGAGGATTCCGATGTCAAAACTGCCGGAGTTTTTATCATGCTGGGTATTTTATTGCAAATTTTTCTTGAATTCTTTTCCAAGGGTGCAGAACATGGGCATGTACACTTAGATAACGAAAAAAGTGATTTTCCATGGCTCTTATTTGTGAGTTTGTCGTTACATTCTTTTTTAGAAGGTTTTCCGATTGAAAAGCACGATACTATTCTTTATGGTATTTTGATTCATAAAATACCTATTGCCATTATCTTGAGTATTTTCTTGATAGGCTCAAAACTTAAAATGGTAAATACTGTTTTTTTTATTGTGCTCTTTTCATTGATGACACCCCTAGGCAGCTACGTTGCTGCCAATTTCGAGTTTGTTGAGGAGTACTATATACCTATTACCGCCTTGGTCATCGGCGTATTTTTACATATCTCTACAGTAATTCTCTTTGAAAGTTCAGAAGGCCATAAATTCAACTTACGAAAATTATTGGTTATTGTATTAGGAATTGTAATCGCATATATGCTATAGATGTTCAGTAGAGAAGAATCAAAACGGCTACGACATGATTTTTGGGTTTCCTTTGGAAAATCATTTCCCCATAAATGGATTTTGTACAATACCAAGATTAAGGGACTGCGCTTAAAGTTTCATTTTGATGTAAAAAAAGCAATGGTCTCCATAGATGTAGAACATCACGACCTTGGCACTAGAATGGAGCTTTGGGAAAAATTAATTTCTTTACAATCTATTCTGAAGGAAGACTATTTGCCTGAAGTGAACTTTGAAGAATCTTTTATTCTGGAAAACCAGAAAGAGATTTCAAGAATTTATATACAAAAGGAAGCGGTCTCTATTCATAACAAAAATACTTGGCAAGAGACCATGGCGTTTTTAAATGAGAATATGGCCAAGCTAGAGGATTTCTTTACCGACTATAAGGAAGTCTTACAGCGGTAGTATATATTCCACTACTCGATCAATCCAAAGAACCTTGGCAACCACAATGATATTTCAGGAAAATACGTAATCAAGAACAAAATAGCCGTCATAGCCCCTAACAAGGGCAAGAGCGGCTTAATGACCTTGGTAACGGGTACTTTGGCTACTCCACTGCCCACAAAAAGTAAAGTACCAACTGGTGGCGTACAAATACCGATACATAAATTCAAGACTATTACCATACCAAACTGTACGGGATGCATACCCAAAGCCATCGCCACAGGAAGAAAAATAGGTGTGAATATCAAGACAGCCGGCGTCATATCCATAAACGTACCTACAATTAATAGAATAACGTTAATCATCAGAAAAATCAGGATAGGGTTGCTGACTGAATCTAATAGCGCATTGGTCAACATTTGCGGTATTCCTTCAAAGGAAAAGAGCCATGACATAGCCATTGAAGTTGCTATTAAAAACATTACAATAGCAGTTGTTCTAGCACTCTTCAACAAAATAGACCTAAAGTCGCCAAACTTTAATTCTCTGTTGATAAACCCTATAAGAATGGCATATACCACTGCAATAGCCGCAGCTTCCGTTGCCGTAAAAATCCCCGCTACAATACCCCCGACAACTATAATCAACAGGGTAAGGCTGAGAATTGCACTCCTAAAATCATTGAACACTTGTTTCAAGCCTACCCGTTGAGCTCTTGGCAACTTATTCTTTTTTGCATATATGAATACCATGAGCATAATGGCCAACCCGACCAATAATCCTGGAATATAGCCAGCAATAAACAAGGCCGCTACAGAGGCCGTACCCCCACTTGCCAAAGCGAATATGATTAATACATTGCTCGGTGGGATCAACAAGCCGGTGGTTGAAGAACTAATATTTACGGCTGCACTAAATTCTCTGGGATAACCTTCTTTTTCCATTTTATCAGTCAGGGTGCTTCCGATTGCCGAAGCCGCTGCTATAGCGGATCCCGATATCGCCCCAAAAAGCATAGCAGCTATAACATTAACAAATGCAAGACCACCCGGAAGGCTTCCGATTAATGACTTTGCAAAATCAATAAGACGTTTGGCAATTCCACCTCGATTCATAATTTCGCCTGCCAAAATAAAAAATGGTATCGCCAAAAGCGCAAAATTATCTATACCGGTCGTCATACGCTGCATCACTGTCGTCGTCGCTGGCACAAAGGCCATGTTAAGAACAAAAGTCAGTGTAGTAGAAATACCAATGGAATAGGCCACCGGAACCCCATAGGCCAATAAGCCCATAAAACTAACAAACAATACGATGATACTTATGGTCTCTATACTCATTTCAAATTGGAATTATAGGTATATTTTAAATGGTAAATGCTAAAGAACGTAATTATTAAACCACAAATCGGTACAATGGCATACACAAAGCCCAAGGGCACCTGAAGGGCTGATGATTTTTGGCCCAAGCTCAAGGTTATATATACTAAATTGGCTCCACCGCCGACCATTACGATTAATGCGAACAGGGCCATCAAAATCTGAATCACTTTCTGCCGCTTCTTTTGTTTTTCTATCGGCAGTTTGGACAATAAAAAATCCATTGACAAATGCCCTTCCTTTTGACCGTTGATATATGCTGCTCCTAAAACAGTTAGCCAAATCAACGAAAATCGGGCAAATTCTTCGGTAAATGAGCTAGACTCGCCGATAACATAGCGCGAAAACACTTGCCAGACTACATCGAGTACCAATAGTCCAAAAATAAGCACTAAAAAATTCTCAATAAACTTATTGAGCAGGTGATATATTCTTTCCATTAATTCGCATTTATTTTGTCGATTATCGCTTTCATTTTGGGGTCTTTCATCAAGCGCTCCATTACCGGCCTAGACTTTTTAGCAAAAAGGGTCTTATCAGGATAAACAAACTGCACATTGGCCTTTATAAGCACCTTCATATTCTCTTCCACCGTTTCTTTCCAATATTGTTTTTGTTTTACCACACTTTCAGATGCGGAAGACTGCAACCACTCTTTTTCTTCCTCGTTCAGTAAATCCCAGAATTTTGAACTAATAACCACAACATCAGGCACCATCGTGTGCTCGTCAAAGGTATAGTGCTTGCAAACCTCATAATGATTAGAGGTAACAAAAGAGGGAATATTATTCTCAGCCCCATCAACCACATTTTGCTGCAATGCGGTGTACAACTCCCCATAGGCCATCGGCGTAGCCGACCCACCAAGGGTGTTCACCATATCTACCGACATTTGGTCATTCTGCACTCTTAATTTTAAACCTTTCAAGTCGTCAGGGGTGTTTATAACCCGTTCTTTAGTATAGAAACTTCTCGCACCCGCATCGTAGAAACAAACTCCTCTAAGAAGAAAATCAGAACCACTTTCTAAAAGTTGTTTCCCCACCTCCCCTTCTAAATTCAGAAACATATGTTCCCTGTCACGAAACAAATAGGGTATGACGGTAATTTTGTATTCAGGAGCAAAATTAGACATGGCCGAAGCACTTACTTTGGTCATGGCGATACTGCCTATCTGCAAAAGTTCTAATGCCTCACGTTCAGACCCCAATTGCCCATCTGGGAAAATTTTTATCTGCAGCTTACCTCCTGATTTCTTATTCAAGGCTTTTTGCATTTCCAATATTCCCTTGTGTACAGGATGCGTAATGGGTAAGGAATGCGCGAAATAAAGGACTTTCTTATTCTGAATCGTAGAGCAAGAGTGTAGGGTCGAAAAGAGAGAGACAACTACAATCGCAAGTACTAGCTTATAAACATATCTGTTTTTTCTCATTCTATTCAGGCGGTCAAAATTATGCTCCATATCATATAATATGCCTAAGATATGGAAAATCGTTTGTATTATTTTTTGAAAATTTCAGGATACTCTAGAAAACGAATTAAACCGGTCTTTTGTGTCAAAATATCCTCTATTAGTCATTTTTTTTTTGCCATTTTAAAGGCTTGAATAGTCGTATAGTACTTTGTAATCATATTCGGCACTTCCCATTCCGGTAGCTTACCAGCCTCCAAATACTTCAAATAGTTTTGGGTCACCTGCCCAAAATGAGCCTCATGCCCTATTTTAAAAGCGTCGGGGATATTGACTTTCCAAACACCGTCAGAAACCTTGTCAGCAGTGGTACCCGGAAACGCATTGACGACTTCATTCTTCAAGGCCTTATTAAAATCCTGTTCAAAATCTTTATTTCCTTTGGAATGAATATAGAGTGTTGGTTTATAATTTTCTTCAGCGCCCTGTTTAATGACCAAATCACTGTAGGTACCTCGCATAATGCTATAATGGGTATCGCCCGTACCCTCAGGGGCCTGATAGTTCCAAATTACAGAAACCTTGGCATGTTTCCCTTTTATTTTATAAATCATTTCCCCATTAGAATAGGCATATAATTTATTGTCCTTGACATCTTTTTTCAGGTATTCAGGAAAGGCCTCAAGACCAGTTACTTTTTGAAACTCTTCTTTGGTAAGAACCGTCGGCCAACGCCTGGCCTTTATCATTTCAATATCTGAAGAATCGATAACTTGACCTGGAAATGCTTCCCATTGTACAAGGTCTACCAAATGTGTGGTAACATCGACAATGCCTTCGCCCTCTTCATTCACATCGAAGAACCATGGCGGGCGTACCAAAGCTTGCCCCGAGACATATTTAAAGAAATGATGTATACTCTCTTTGCTAATCGATGGTTCTTCAGGACTACCATCAAGTAATTCTCCGAAAATTGTAGGAAGGGTAGAAAACAATTTTTGCATTCCAGTGGTGACCTCAAAGCGCTCGGTCATAATATCATAGATCAAAACCCCATTTTGTTCTGCAATTTTAAACGCCTCCTTTAATTTTATAAAACCGGCAGGATCAATCACCAAAGGTTTATCGGCATATACATTAAGGCCGGCTTTCACTGCCTCTAACACATAATCAATTTTTTTTGAGTTTTTACCGGCAACAATCATGACATTACCCGGTGAATCGCTAATCATTTTATTAAGATAATCATCTCCGAAATTGCTATTTACCTTCCAGTGTGTAGGGGAGTCTTCTCTTTTATTATACGATTCTATTTTACTCAAAAAGCCCCGTACCTCAGGACCCTCAGGGGCAAAAATATAAATGGTCGAGTCTACCTGTGCATACATTGATTTATGCACAAGGGCGGCGTGAAAATGACCTGGATCCAAGGTCATTAATTTTACTTTTTCTTTAGTTTCTTTTTTCATGCTAGGTTCGACCCCCTTTTTTTCTCCACACGCCATAAAACACAAAATGCCAGCGACAATACCTATTTTTAATTTCATAGCTACAATTAATTTAAACATTTTAAACCTAAACTTTTACAAAATCAGTGCCGTAGGGTTTGCGTTGTTCGCGACTTAGCATTGCATTTGCCTCATCATTGTTTAGGAATATTTCTTTATCAGGATCCCAATCTAACTTACGGTCAAACTGCATTGCAATATCACTTATCAAGCAAACGGTGCAGGCCTTATGCCCCTTCTCAATTGGAGAAATCGGTTGTTCTCGACTTTTGATACATTCTAACCAATTACCATGTTGGTCATCAATTTTTTGAAGATGAATTTCATTGGCTCCAATGACGGACTCTAGTATTTTTGGATCAGAGGCATTTAATGCCTCATTACTTTTTTCTTTATCTACCGGATCGGAAGCCGAAGCGGTGTAGGAACCCCTTGACACAAAAATCCACCCCTCAGTTCCTTCATAACGGATTCCGTTTTTATACCCTCCACTAGTATAAACGGTCATACCATTGCCGTATTCTTGTTTAACCAAGAAATCACCGTGCACGTTCCAAAGACCTGATTTCGGAAACTCGGCCAAGGCTTCAACCGATATAGGCCCTGTCAATTCGGTATTCATGCCCCATGCGGCAGAATCATAATGATGTTGGCCCCAACCGGTAATCATACCTGCCCCATAACTTCTTTGCCTTAACCAACCCGGTCTACTATAGCCTTCTTGAGGGTGTACCCCTATTTCTGTATACGGTACTTCGGGTGTTGAGCCTAGCCACATTTCAAAATTTAGATTGCTCGGTATCGGCATCGCAGCTGCTTCTGGGCCTGCGGGGTCACCAGGAAGACCAATCTTTACGGTATGAATTTCACCTATACGGCCATTTCTTACCAATTCTGCCGCAATTCTAAACTGAGGCATAGCCCGCTGTTGGGTACCCACTTGAAGTATCACACCGCTCTGCTTCACAACATCTCTTAATTGCTGCCCTTCTCTCACGGTCAAAGAGGTGGGCTTTTGAAGATAAATATCCTTACCAGCCAATGCCGCTTGCATCGCAGGTTGTGAATGCCAATGATCAGGGGTACTAATTACTACCGCATCAATATCTTTGTTCAAAAGCATTTCACGATAGTCACTATAGACCTTAGTATTCATATACTTTTCTTTACCCGTCTTTTCTTTGTAGAATGAATCGACCAGTACTTTAGCGTCTTCTGCTCTTTTTGAATCGAGGTCACATACTGCTATATAACGGGTCTGATCAAATCGAATGGTATCATGAATATCATGGTCACGAGCTATACGACCACAGCCAATCTGGCCGATATTAATCTTATTGCTGGGCGCATCTTTCCCCAAAACATGAGCGGGCACAATAGTTGGGAAGCCTACCAAAGCAGCGGTGCCCAATGCCGTTTTTCCAATAAATTTTCTACGCTTCATTTTTAATTATTTAAGATTTTTATTTGCGAATTACCTACAAAAGACTGCCAATAGGCTTCCGCTTCCTCCGCGGTTATAGTACCTTCGAAAACAATCATTCTATATTTTAACTGATAGTCTTTGCCGGACTCTATTTCCCATTCCTCATATCGTATAGGGCAAAATTCAAAGAACATATCTCCTCTTCCATCATTGGCATCAATCGGCCAAACTCGCATGGGTTCAGGATGCGATTTGTTCTCTGTATGGCTCATAAATAAAATGCCATTAGTACCCTGACCATCAGAAGACTCTCCACTTACTATACACCAACGGGCCTTAGTGCCATCAGCTGTCAGCCGGTCTTTCCCCTCCGAGGTCAAGACGGTGCAATTGTCTTTATGCCACCGCTCGGTAAAGCGCATTCCTATTCCTCCTCCATATCTATACGCCTCAAAAAGCACTCCTGATTCTAAAGGGGTACTAAAGTTAGACGAATAATCAATCATATAGCGATCTGGCCGATTTAAATTCCATAGCCTGACTTTAAGATTTTCATTCAGCGCTACCTGAGGTTCTTTTTCGGTAATAAAATCAATATGTTCCTGTAGAACTTCGAACGAGGAATACATAGTACCCGAAGTGGTCGAAACAAACTCTTTAAAGAGCACCGTTCCTTGACGGTCACCTATATTCCAAAAATCAACGCGTTTCCCGTTGATCTGTGTATGTGTCCATGGCCCCCATATACCATAATGATGATAATGATCCGGAGGTTGAATACGAGATAGGGTATCACCATTCGGAGTCATTATCGGATGAATATAGCCTGATTTTTTGAATATGGAATCGATGCCCTCTGGAGGATAACTCATGCCATACCTATAGACTAAAAGTGCTTGATCTTCCTTAGAAATTACAAGATTTCCATTCTTTTGCTCAAAAGACATCTTTTTATTCTTCGAAATATCCCTTTCCATTTTCTCAAAATAATAGGAAGCATTTTCAGTATCAGCTACAAACCAAAGTTTTTCATCACCGTCTACTTGAAAAGGTATTGGAATCGACTTATCGCCCTCTTTTTTTAGTAACAAGAATTCTTTTTCAAAATCTAAATCAAGAAAACCCAATTGTTTAACATCTATTGAAATTGGCTGTGAAGGCAAAAAACCATCGTCCTCATTTACTACTTCGAAACTATATGTTTCTTTTTCGGAACATGATAAAAAAGTAATCAAAAAACAGAAAAGAATACTATGTTTCATGTAGACAAAAGTTTAGAAGATAGTTTTCATTTAAAACCAATTCAAATTATTTAAGCCGTTAAGTTGTAAGATTCAAGAAAAAAAAGAATCTTCACTAATCTTTGAGACAAACTTATGTAAATGCAACTACTTACGCAACCGATTGCGTAATAATATTAAAAAACAGGAGACAACTTCTTTAAATTTCTTCGAAATCCTTTAGTTTAAAAGAGGTAACAGGCGTATTCAAATTAATTGAATCTCTGGTTTTTAAACAATTATTGCGTTTTATTCCGTAATATTGCTTGGTGTTTTTGAAAACTATATGGGTAAAAAAGTTACTATTTATGATTTAGCACAAAAACTAAATGTTTCTCCAGCAACGGTTAGCAGAGGACTTAACAATCACCCATCAATCAGTGATGGTACCAAGAAAAAAATTGTCGCTGTTGCCAAAGCCTCAGGATATCGTATCAATACATTTGCTGTAAACCTTAGGAAACAAAAATCTAATACCATTGGTATTATTGTTCCTAAGCTTAATTCTTATTTCATGTCTACCATTTTAGCTGGTGTTGAAAAAGTAGCTAATGACTCGGGTTACAATTTAATTATCAGCCAATCCTTGGAGTCGATGGAAAAAGAAAAATTGAACGCTCAAACATTATATAACAGCGGTGTCGATGCACTTCTTGTTTCCTTAGCCTATGACACCGTAGATTACACCCACTACCAACCGTACATACAAAATAAAATACCTCTCATTTTTATAGACAGGGTACCTACTCTAGAAGATTGCCCTACCATAGTAATCGACAACCAATTAGCTGGTTTCGAAGCCACCGAACATTTGATATCGCAAGGCTGTAAAAACATTCTTTATATTGGAGGCAACCTTAAGCAAGCTGTATATTCTGAACGATTTCTAGGCTATAAGGCCGCACTAAAAGCACATATGTTACACTTCAGAGAAACAAATGCATTAGAAACCAACCTAGACCCTAAAAAAGCAAAAGACATCGTCACCTATATAAAAAATTTGAAAAGACCCATCGATGGTATTTTTATCACCAGTGACACCTTTGCTGCCAATTGTTTAAAGGAATTAAAAAAAAGAAAATATAAAGTTCCTGAGGACATCAAGGTTATTGGTTTTAACAATGACCCTATATCTGAACTGATTAGCCCGGCCTTGAGCACCATTGATTATCCCGGATACGAAATGGGTGTTTTAGCCGCGCAAAGCATTATCAGCCATCTCAACGGCAATATTAATTTACAATCTGCAAATTCCATCAGTCTTAGACATCGTTTAATTATACGAGATTCCACTAAACAAAAATAAAGTTTACCTCATGAAAAAAAATAAATTCATATTCCTAACCATCGCACTATTCCTCAATATTTTAGCATCTAATTCCCAAAGTATCAAGACATTTGATATTTCCAAAGAATGGCTTGCCAAAATAGAACGTTTGGCCCCAGCAGAACCAACGGTCAAGAATGTTGACAAAAAGAAAATATTGGTTTTCTCCAAAGCCACGGGATTTGACCATTGGACGATTCCCCACAACATCGCCATGTTAAAAATACTTGCCAAGAAATCCAATGCTTTCGAAATACATATCGGGTATGATATCTCAAATTTTGAGAAAAAAAATCTCAAAAGATATGATGCAATTATCTTGAATAATTCAAATCCAAGTGATCCTAATCGAGACCTGTTTAAAGATTTGTTACAACAAAATACATCGCTCACCGATGTAGAAATCACAAAAAAAGCGTCTGAATATGAGAAGAATCTAGTAAATTATATAGTAAAAGGAGGAGGATTAATGATATTGCATGGAGCGATTACGGTTCAAAACAACTCTATGGAGTTCAGTAAAATTACTGGAGGAAGTTTTGATTACCATCCTAAACAGCAACGCATGCATTTAAAAGAGGTAGACAAAAACCACCCTTTAGTGAAAGCGTTTAAGGGCAATGGACTTACTCATGTGGATGAACCTTATTTTTTTAAGAATGCATATTTTGATTACAACTTTAGGCCCTTATTATACGTAGAAGTGGATAAACTCGAGGGTGTGCGAAGAAAAGTCAGTAATAACATCAATTATGTTTCCTGGATTAAAAGGCATGGTAAGGGAAGAGTATTCTATTGTTCTCCTTCCCACAATGCCCAGAGTATGGAAAACCCCCAATTACTTCAGTACTTCTTAGATGGTATGCAATATGTTGTTGGAGACTTAAAGTGTGATGACTCGCCAATCGGCAATCCATAGAACTGAACTATGCACAAGTTAAAACTCACCTAATCGCATACTGACCATCATCAGAGTCTTTGGCATATATTTAAAGAGCACATTACTAATTATAGTGTTCTATCAGCTCTGCCTCAGTATACTCCATACCACTTGCTGATCTTTCAGATCTAAGTTCCTTTATTTTTGAAGACTCCAAACGTTTAGGTGAATCTGAAAATGCGCTGGTAACATAGGCAATTATATCGGCGATATCTTCATCTGTCAATTTCTTATTATTCAATAAACCAGGCATAATATGCCCTAATTCATACAAAGTACCATTTACATGTACTGGCCCCTCAAGGCCATGTAATATTATAAGGGCCAACCTCTCATGAGGTTTTGTCATATATTCGGAATTTATAAGCGGTGGTGCCAAACCCTCTATTCCTGAACCGTCAGAAGCATGGCATGCCACACAAATTTGCCGAAAGAGTTTTGCACCAACAGTTCTTGCATCTTCCCTTCCTGAAGCTTCTAGATATATATTATTGGGCCTGTTCATCTTCTTTCTCTTTTCAATAGCACCGAATGCCTGTAGTAGGCTTTCATTTGTGTTAACTACATTCTCTTTCAAGGTCTGCATCGAGGTATCTTTGATTCCGCCGATGCCACTTAAAATAGCTTCATTGAATAATTCACGATCTCTGTACTTTTCGGAAAGGGTCTGAATAACAGGAAAAAAATCTTTTTGACTCGTGGAGGCCCAAGTACCAACCGTAGTACTCAAATAAAGATCAATGGTCACATTATTCTGCTGCATCAATTCGGCAAAGAGTTGTCTTACCTGTACCGATTTTTCAGATGACACATGGTCTTCTAATAATACTATTGCACTTGCAGTCACCTGTGGACTACTAGTGCGGGCAACACTGATTAGAGTATCGAAGCTCAAGACACCGAGTCCCTTCAAAGTATATAATGCATGTAACTGGGCTATGGGGCTACCCACCTCCTGTACCAAGGTATTCAGCCCGGCAATGGCCTGTTTTACCTTATTAAAAATAATAAACTGCTGGGCATGATCTCGCACCCATCCATTTTTATCATCTAGTAACTTTACCAATTGTTTCGCCGATAATCGATCAAAATCAAGAAAATCCTTTTTTATACTTTTCTGATTTGAAATTTTAAGAATCCTTCCCAAATCAATTAAAGTGTCAAATTGCTTTTGTTTCGATAACTTTTTGAGATACGGACTTAAGAAGGCATAGTGTTGTAGCATACCTATATGCATATCTACCACATACATGCTGCCTTCTGGGCCATTGGAAAGGCTAACAGGCCTAAACCCCCTATCGTATGAAGCCAAGAACTCCTTGGTCTTCAAAGTTGCCTTCGATTCGCTATGATCGTCATGAAAGGAAAGCACATTTCTTTTGATTAAATTAGCCTCAGGAAGGCATACGAAAACATTTTGGTCATAATTGGCTGAAAAAGCACCGCCCCTGTATACCAATGGCCCACAGGCTGCCGTAACATCGATGAGTAAACTATCTTTATCCAATACGCCTTTCGAATACCCCCTATTTACATAACTTGGTTGTAATGGATATACCCGCTGACCCTTGCCCAAAGCTTGGTGAACTCCGAATTTGGGCACATAGTAAGGGTTACGTGTCAATCGGTTGGGTAGTAAAAAATCGGCCCGTAACAATGTCGAATTATCATTGTAGTAAAGCCGCCCATAATCATCTTGCGAAATACCCCATTGGCCACGAAAGTTAGTGTTTTGTTTTATCCATTTTCCGTCTTTTAGTTGATACCTATAATTCGATTTAGCGCTATAAATCCAATTATCAATATTCAATTTAAGTCCGTTAGCCTGATGTTCAGGGTTTCCTACGGGAGCATAAAGCGAATCTACTAAGGTGCGTTTTCCTGGTTTGTCGTCCTTGATTTCTACAAACCACAAATAGGGAGGTTCGGCGTATAACAGACCATCATATACCAAAGCCAATGCCCTTGGTAATACGAGGCTATCGAGGAAAATTTTTGACCCATCCATAACTCCGTCTTGATCCCGGTCCAATAAAATTTTAATGCTGCCTGTCGGCTCATTTTCGCCGTCTCCTTCTATATTCCTCATAAATCCTGGCATTTCAGCCACCCAAATTCTACCCTTCGCATCAAAATCAATGGCTACTGGTGCTGTAATAAGGGGTTCAGAAGCAACAAGCTGCAAATCAAAACCGTCTTCGATTTGATACTCTGACAAGGAAATATGGGGTTCCTCATACGAAGGCTTGCAACTGGTCGCTATCAGCAAAATAAAAAAATAATACTTCATATTCATAGATTCGAATTCGCCTATTAGTATTTACAAAACGTTTTATGTATACTCATCACATATAAACTTTCGGTTCTTATGCTCTTTCTTTTCCCCTTCTTCCTCGCTTAAAATTTTAAACCGTAGCTAGGGCAATGTTCAAAAGATTTGCCTTGCCAAAGAAAAAAAAATCATCCAAATTTCCATACAAAATGAGCACATTTATTGAATAACATCAATGACTTAGATTTTCGATAT
>JASFYU010000139.1:0-6944 GCA_045046905.1 Flavobacteriaceae bacterium
AAATAACTGCCGGCCAGAAAAATGCTTCCCGTTTTGTCTACAATCAGGGCTTCATCGCTCATGATGGGCAAATAAGCACCTCCGGCAACACAGCTTCCCATTACGGCGGCGATTTGGGTAATTCCCATGCTGCTCATTAGGGCGTTGTTTCTGAAAATTCTACCGAAGTGTTCCTTATCGGGGAAAATCTCATCCTGTAGCGGTAAAAATACTCCGGCACTATCTACCAAATAAATGATGGGGAGCCTATTTTCCATGGCAATCTCCTGCGCTCGTAGATTTTTTTTTGCCGTTATTGGAAACCATGCTCCGGCTTTTACCGTGGCATCATTGGCAACCACAATACACTGTTTGCCTGAAACATATCCAATTTTTACGATAACACCGCCAGAAGGGCAGCCGCCGTGTTCCTCATACATGCCTTCACCTACTAAAGCGCCTATTTCTATACAGTCTTTACCAGTGTCCAACAAATAATCTATGCGTTCTCGAGCCGTTAATTTGCCCAGTGCATGTTGTTTTTCAATACGGGTTTTTCCACCTCCCAATCTGACCTTGATAAGTCTTTTATTGAGTTCTGATAGTAGTAGTTTATTGTGGTCTTCGTTTTGATTGAACTTGATGTCCATACTATGAATGTTTCTTTTTTCTCTGCATAAAGATAAGGAGTAAAATTGATTACATTTGGTAAAATTCAAAAGCAATATGGCAGATAAAATACGTTGGGGTATTGTTGGTCCAGGAAACATTGCACACAGTTTCGTTAAGGACCTACAACTTGTAGGCGATGGCGAGCTTGTGGCGGTAGCCTCAAGGAATATCGAACGTGCACAGGAATTTGGAGCCCAATATGGGGCAAGCCATTTTTTTGGAAGTTATGAAGCCTTATTTAAATCAGAAGAAGTCGATGTAATCTATATCGCTACACCGCATACCTCGCATGCCGAATTGAGTATTAAGGCTATGAAGCATGGCAAGCATGTACTCTGTGAAAAACCTATGGGTGTAAACCGATCTGAGGTTGAAAAAATGCTCTCAGTCGCAAAAGAAAACAAGGTTTTTTTAATGGAGGCCTTATGGAGCCGTTTTAATCCATCGATTCGAAAACTAAAACAGATGGTCGACCAAGGGAGTATAGGCAGGCTACAGTATCTACATGCCGATTTTGCTTTTTATGCTTTGGATAGAGATGAAAAGGGAAGGGTATTGAATCCAAATCTTGCCGGAGGATCCCTATTGGATATTGGCATATACCCAATATTTTTGTCGTATCTACTTCTGGGTAAACCAGATAAAATTCAAGCGAGTTCTAGGTTTTATAAAACGGGAATAGAAATACAAACCGCTATGATTTTCGAGTATTCTGATGCTCAAGCGATATTATATAGTGGTTATACTTCTAAATCTGAAATGAAAGCTGAAATATCAGGTACTGAAGGAGCTATTTTTCTTCACCCACAATGGCATGTGCCACAAGGGTATTCTGTTGAAAAGGAGGGCGAAATACATGATTTTGAACTACCCACTATTGGCAAAGGATACACCTATGAAATTGAAGAGGTGCATCTTTGTTTAAAGGCCGATAAATTGCAAAGCGACTTATGGAGCCATCAACATAGTTTGGACCTTATACAGATCCTTGATGACGTTCGTAAACTAACGGGCGTAGTTTTTCCCTTTGAAGAATAAGTTTAGGCTTTTGAAGCCTGAATTCTATTAAAATTCCCGATATTTGGAACCACCAAAAAACCAAACAAATATACTATGGTAATGAATAAAAATACCGTGCTCGCTTGGGCAACTTTTATTATGATCGTTGTTGGTCTAGGGCTTATAGCTCTTGGAGCGTTCAGATATGATGATGTTGCTGGTTGGGGGTTTGCCTCGGTAGGAGTCGGTTTCTTCGCCATTGCTTGGGTTTTTAATGCCTTGAAAGGCAGAGTTTAACTCGAGACTCTCTTGTTCTGATAGCTATCGGAATAAAAAATATTTTTTTCGTAAGCATAGCTCGTGCCCTAAGGTCGAGCTTGTTGACTAATCACTTACCTAATATATAAATCAAATGTCCGACGATAAGAAAGTCATTTTCTCTATGTCAGGGGTTACTAAATCGTATAAAAACGCGAATACCCCTGTTCTTAAAAATATATATCTAAGTTTTTTTTACGGTGCCAAAATTGGCATTTTAGGCCTTAACGGTTCGGGTAAATCTACCTTGTTAAAGATTATTGCTGGGGTTGATACCAACTACCAAGGTGATGTTGTTTTTTCTCCAGGATACAAGGTTGGCTATTTGGAACAAGAGCCGCTGTTAGATGAGGATAAGACCGTTATCGAGGTGGTAAGGGAAGGTGTAGCAGAAACCGTTGCCATTTTAGATGAGTATAATAAGATTAATGATATGTTTGCGCTTCCTGAAATCTATGAAGATGCCGATAAGATGCAAAAATTGATGGATAAGCAGGCAGGGCTACAGGATAAAATTGATGCCTCTAATGCTTGGGAACTCGATACGAAGCTTGAAATCGCTATGGATGCGCTTCGAACGCCAGAAGGAGATAAGAAAATCAGTATTTTATCAGGTGGTGAAAGAAGAAGGGTCGCGCTGTGTCGATTGTTGTTGCAGGAGCCAGAAGTTTTATTGCTCGATGAGCCTACCAACCACTTAGATGCTGAGTCGGTACATTGGCTCGAACATCATTTGGCCAGTTATAAGGGTACTGTTATTGCTGTGACTCACGATAGGTATTTTCTTGACAATGTAGCTGGCTGGATACTCGAATTGGATAGGGGAGAGGGCATACCATGGAAAGGAAATTACTCAAGCTGGTTGGATCAAAAATCAAAACGCCTGGCCCAAGAAAGCAAAACAGCATCAAAACGCCAAAAAATATTGGAGCGCGAGTTAGAATGGGTACGTCAAGGAGCCAAAGGAAGGCAAACAAAGCAAAAGGCACGTCTGAAGAATTATGATAAGCTGATGAGCCAGGATCAAAAACAGTTAGATGAAAAGCTGGAAATATATATTCCGAACGGCCCCCGTTTGGGAACCAATGTCATTGAAGCTATAGGAGTGAGCAAAGCATATGACGATAAATTGCTCTATGAAGACTTAAACTTTAAACTGCCTCAAGCAGGAATAGTGGGCATAATTGGACCAAACGGTGCCGGAAAAACAACTATTTTTAGAATGATAATGGGTGAGGAGACACCCGATAACGGGAAGTTCGAAGTTGGTGATACCGCTAAAATCGCCTATGTAGATCAGAGTCATTCTAATATTAACCCAGAGAAAACCATCTGGCAAAATTTCAGTGACGAACAGGAATTAATCATGATGGGAGGCAGGCAGGTAAATTCACGTGCTTATCTAAGTCGATTTAACTTTTCAGGCAGCGAGCAGAATAAAAAGGTGAATATGCTTTCAGGTGGTGAACGCAACCGCCTACATTTGGCGATGACGCTAAAAGAAGAGGGTAATGTTTTGTTATTAGATGAACCTACCAATGATCTTGATGTAAATACCCTTCGTGCCTTGGAAGAGGGCTTGGAGAATTTTGCCGGCTGTGCCGTTGTTATTTCGCATGATAGATGGTTCTTGGATCGTGTATGCACCCATATTCTTGCCTTTGAAGGCAACTCTCAAGTCTATTTCTTCGAAGGGTCTTTTTCTGATTATGAGGAAAGTAGAAAGAAACGCTTGGGTGCCGATATCATACCTAAACGTCTCAAGTATAAGAAGTTGATTAGGTAATTCTTCTTGTAATTTCAATGGATTTCCAATTTCGGCACTCAATGGGTTCTATACTTAAAAACTCGTTTCTTTCTTTTAATCTGAGTTCGACCTAAGATTTGTGCACAGTAGATGTTCTTTTGTTTAATTCGAACTCAGGTTTATAGCTACATCAGGTTTATCTATATATGCATATAGAGAAGCAACTCTTGTTTCGGTTTTAGAAACTTCAAGAATAGAACCAACGCCACAAGGAGCTAAAGACTAAGGATATAGAGCTTCTTTTTTAAACTTTATAGAACTAGTAGAGCTTTTCATCAGACCGCAGATTTATGAACCCTAAAATTTATGGCTAAGTAGGAAA
This sequence comes from Flavobacteriaceae bacterium, assembly GCA_045046905.1. Taxonomy (GTDB): domain Bacteria; phylum Bacteroidota; class Bacteroidia; order Flavobacteriales; family Flavobacteriaceae; genus JASFYU01. The sequence goes on from JASFYU010000139.1 coordinate 4,098, forward strand.
CACGGGTATAAAAAAAGGACCTCCAGTTCTGAAAGTCCTTTTCCAATTCAATTAAGAAGAGATTTACTAAAAGATAATCTAATTATTGCCAGGAGTTACTACAGCAACCGCCCTGTAAATGTTCACATTTCTCGGACCAGCTGTATTCTCCTGCACGCCATCAAAAAGCCCCTCAGGAAACTTCCAACCCTTAACAAAAGTTGGACTTAAGGCCTCATGCAAGCTTGAAAATAAATCATAAGTATAGATGGTATACGGAAATTCACTGGATCTAGGTGCAATAATCCTAGCATTTCCCCAACCCTTCATGCTTGTCTTACCCTCGTTCATTGCTTTTTGAATCATGGGCTTCCATTTTTTAGCTTCAAATTTAAGGTGCTGGCCTGTTCTTTTTACGTTGTGATAAATAATCTTGACAAAATTAAAATCATTTTCAGGGTCCACATTGGAACCCACGGTATGATTGTTCAGGTCACGAACAAATATTTTATCGGTATTTTTACTTAAAGCCCACGTTCCTCTGTCTTCCTTTTTTACATCTGGAAAAAGCGCAGCAATGTTGCTCCAATCAGCACCTTTATCTATGTCTTTAAAGGTGTTTATTATTAGAATGTTAGGAGAATTTTCTTGATCTGTACCCCCAACTCTTTGGAATATTCCCCAAAAAGTTAAATTTCCCTTTTTAACTTCGGCTTCCGCCCAAGTTTTCCAATAGGTAGTTTCTCTTTTAAGATACTCTCCCATATCTTCCGGAGCAACTTTCCGGTACTGGTGGCTGCTAACTGTCTGTGCCAATGTAAACTGAAAACTAAGGACACAAACAAATAAAATTGAAAAAATGTTTTTCATAATTGGTTGATTTTAAATTAGTATTTGTTAAACAGTGTTGTTAGTTATAACTATACAGGTTCATAACCGCTATAAATAGGGCGCTCAAAAGGAAGGGGGATATATTATGAGCACTGAACTGCACCTCAATGGCATTATTTATTTAAATATACTAATTTATTTCCAATTATAATACAAGGGCAATTTGGATGGAACCTTAGTAATAATAAGCGTAACCATCTAATTAGTTATCTGGAAAACAATTAGTATATAAAAAAGAGAGATGATTATATCTACATCGAACAATAAAGGATATATCTTCATTGCCAATATATTAGATGCAATTGTTAGAAATATTATTCTAATATATTTCTTTAATATGCTTATCGTTTAAATGTTCTTTTAAAAGTATTGTTTATACTTATAAAAGAAGCAAACCATACATGTAGTATTCTCTAACATCAATAAAAATCTGTTTTTCCTTTATACTAACCAATATAGAAATCAGTAGTTTTTTTTGGAGTACCAATCTGGTTGTACCACTTCGATATCGGAACTCTCTTTAGTGACCAATGCCTTGAATTCTGCTATATGACTTACATCAGGGTTTCTCTTGTAATACTATGGATAAACCTGTTTGGGCTTGAATTCCAGAACAGATTCGGCAGTAGTGTCTATAATCATCGCATAGGGTAGGTTCATACTATAAAGCTTTAGCGATATTATTTAAAGCGTGCATTTCAGGTATATCCTCAGTATCTTCTAAAAAGTAAAGGCCATACCCATGTGCAATCTGAGGGAAGAAGAATCTCTACTTCATTATTTGGGCATCGAGGAGAAAACCTAGGTCTGAAATCAAATACTATTATTGAGTCGATAAAAGTCTTATTTTAACAGAAAAGAATTCGCATAGTCTCTGCCTTTGACTGTCCTATCAGTAGACAGGCTTGCCTTGGCCCCCGCCTGACTATGGCAGGATAGTTGGCATTAATAAAATTTTATTTAAAAAAATCTAAAATTGAATTTGTACCGTATATAGACTGAGACAAACAAACACTTTATTAAAAGTACAAACAAAGGTTAATTAATTTTACATTATGACTGAAACAAAAAATAACAATGGATTAAAGGTATTGGCCGGCTTGTTAGGGGTAGTCCTTTTAGGTACCATAATCTACAGCATTAGTCTTTTTCAAGACAAGAAAGAGACTGAGACCATGCTTACCAAAGAAAAAGAATTGGTAGTAGAGGACTTGAATAGCTTGAAATCAGAGTATGACAAAGCTATTTTGGAGAGCAATGCGACCAATGAGGAATTGGTTTCTGCTAGAGACAATATTGCCAAATATATCGATTCTGTAAAAGCTATGAAGGCTGATATTACATCACTTGGTAGATATAGAAGACAAGTTGGTGTTCTCAAAGCTGAAAGAGCGCAATTGCTTAGACAGGTCGATTCACTGACCCAATCAAATACTTTGATTGCAATGCAACGTGATAGTACGTATGTAGAATTAGAGAGACAAACTGTTTTTAATGATTCTTTGGTTGTACAGAATACACAATTGGCCGATGCCGTTGAAAAGGGCTCTGCTTTGAATCTTTCTAAGTTTACGGTAGATGCCGTTAAGGAAAGAAATAACGGAAAATTAGTTTCTACATCTAGAGCGGGTAGAACTGATAAGTTTAAGGTTTGTTTTACGATAGCAGATAATGTAATCGCCCAGGCTGGTGACAGAGAGTTCTTTGTTGAAGTTCTTGACCCACAAGGTAACGTTATGGGAGAAAGCTTTTCTAAGACCAATGATTCAGGTGCTTCGGTAACCTATAGTAAAGGAACCAACTTCTACTATGAAAATAGGTCATTGGATGTTTGTGATTATATCAGCAAACCTTCAGGAGATTTTCAGAAAGGCAATTATATGGTAAATGTTTATGACGACAAATTGAAATTATTAGGAAGAGGGGATTTAATCACGGACTTTGCCAATGAAATGCCCCAACAGGGTGGAGAGGATT
>JASFYU010000140.1:0-21273 GCA_045046905.1 Flavobacteriaceae bacterium
TATTTCACAAGAAAAAGAAACAGATTCCAAAGCGACTGATAGCATGGAGCAAGAAAAAGAAACCTTTGCGGTTGTAAAAAGCGAAAAAGAATGGCGAAAAGAACTGACCCCCATACAGTTTCACATCCTCAGAAAGGCGGGTACCGAAAACCCCTTCACTAGTGACCTATTAGAGAACAAGAAAAAAGGTACCTACGTTTGTGCCGCCTGTGATACTGAACTTTTTAAAAGTGATTATAAATTTAAATCAGGTACGGGTTGGCCCAGTTTTGATCGTGAAATCATGAACAATGTTGCTTTTGAAGTAGATTATACTCTTGGTGTAAAACGTACCGAAGAACACTGTGCCACCTGTGGCGGACATTTAGGTCATGTTTTTGACGATGGGCCCCAAACCACTGGAAAAAGACATTGTATCAATGGTGCGGCCCTAAAGTTTATTCCTAAGGAAAAGTAGTCGGCAGATATCTTGTTACGCCTTTGGTTTATGTTCTTGGTATTCCGGAAGCCAATAACTTCGAGGAAACCCAAGAAGCAGAGAGAAGAAAAGAATCTTAATCATTTCGATTCAGAGCATCGAGGAAATCAACAACCTCGACCCAAGAGTACGAGGTAAGCTTCCGAAAAAACATTTTTTATTTCGAGGCAAGCCTGCCTAGGAGAGGTAAATCGGAAACCCCGAGGCATAGCCTAGGGGAATATTCTTTTTGAATAAATATCTCTTAAAACTGCTTATCTTACTAAGACTAAGCAAGTCATATAGACCAAATCGTATTTCTAAGAGAACTGATAAAAGAGGCAAGTGGTTCTCTCTTTTAATTCACAAAGGAGGTTCGAAAGCTTTCAACAAAGAAAAGTTCGAGAGTTGAAAATGCTTAGGCCTGTATTCAAGGGCCTATTATGCCTCTGTTTCACATTTTCACCCTACCGATTGACACTGCCGTCAGCACACTTTTTTGTCTGGCCTTTTGCATATACCTCTCCATTCTTTTTTATAAGGGCCCTGTAATTTAGGCGTGATCTTTCCATTTGGTTTTGTATTTTTGCAGCTGCTTACCGGCAGGCAGGCTTTCAATATACCTCCATTTCATAATCAAATTGGTATTAGAATTTCAAAAAATAAAATATGAGCAATTTCGATATTATTGTTTTAGGTAGTGGCCCAGGAGGATATGTAACCGCCATTAGGGCCTCTCAATTAGGGTTAAAAACCGCTATCATAGAAAAAGAAAATCTTGGTGGCGTATGTCTGAATTGGGGCTGCATTCCTACCAAAGCTTTATTAAAATCGGCTCAAGTATTTGAATATCTGCAACATGCAAGCGATTACGGTCTTAAAGCAGATGGCGTAGACAAGGATTTTAATGCGGTTGTTCAGCGAAGTCGTGGCATAGCCAGTGATATGAGCAAGGGTGTTCAATTTTTGATGAAGAAAAACAAAATCGAGGTCATCAATGGGTATGGCACCTTAAAACCGGGAAAAAAGGTATCAGTCAAAGATGAGGCTGGTAAAGAAACCGAGTACAGTGCAACACATATTATTATCGCAACAGGTGCACGTAGTCGTGAGCTGCCAAGTTTACCCCAAGACGGTAAAAAGATAATAGGGTATCGCGAGGCAATGACCTTGGAGAAACAACCCAAGAAAATGATCGTTGTGGGCAGTGGTGCCATTGGTATCGAATTCGCCTATTTTTATAAGGCCATGGGCACTGAGGTCACCGTAGTAGAATTTCTTCCTAGAATAGTGCCTGTCGAGGATGAAGATATTTCTAAACAACTCGAGCGTAGCTTTAAAAAAGCAGGTATAAAGATTATGACCTCTTCGGAAGTCACTAAGGTAGATACCTCAGGAGAAGGCGTAAAAGCAACGGTCAAAACTGCTAAAGGAGAGCAAATTTTAGAGGCTGATATTGTTTTATCGGCTGTAGGCATAAAATCGAATATCGAAAATATAGGCCTTGAAGCTGTGGGTATCGCTACTGACAGAGACAAAATCTTGGTCAATGATTATTACCAGACCAACATTCCTGGCTATTATGCCATCGGCGATGTAACGCCCGGGCAGGCCTTGGCTCATGTTGCCTCAGCAGAGGGTATTTTGTGTGTCGAGAAGATTGCAGGAATGCATATTGAAGCCTTAGACTATGGCAACATTCCTGGCTGTACGTATTGTACGCCTGAAATTGCCTCGGTCGGACTAACCGAAAAGCAGGCCAAGGAAGCCGGCCATGATATTAAAGTGGGTAAATTTCCATTTTCCGCAAGCGGAAAGGCCAAAGCCTCTGGTAATCCTGATGGCTTCGTCAAAGTCATCTTCGATGCCAAATATGGTGAATGGCTGGGCTGCCATATGATTGGCGCCGGGGTAACCGATATGATAGCAGAAGCCGTTGTCGCCCGTAAACTAGAAACTACTGGTCATGAAATCCTAAAAGCCGTTCACCCCCACCCTACTATGAGCGAGGCCGTTATGGAAGCCGTTGCCGCTGCATATGACGAAGTTATACACTTATAATCAATGAAAATGCTACTTACAAGCTTTAGAATTACCGCCATCCTCGAAGGCATCTCATACCTTATGCTTTTTGCCATTGGTATGCCTTTGAAATACTTGGCCGAGATACCACAACCTAACATGTATATCGGCTATGCGCATGGGTTTCTATTTATCGCCTATGTGATTCTGGCTTTTATTTTTTGGATGCAAAAGAAATGGGACATTAAAAGATTAATCATCCTCATAGTGGCTTCATTACTGCCTTTTGCTACTTTTTATATTGATGCCAAGTATTTAAAACCGCTTGATTAACAACCCCATTTATCTTTGTATTGACTAAAAAAGGAAGTGGTATTGATGACCTACGAACTATAGCTAAAAGAATACGTTCGTATAAAAGCTAGCCCATGTTTTTACAAGACTCTATTTGAGCGATTATACCTATGTTTTTGTGAGTTGAAAAATCACAAAAAACTCTGAATCGCCAAATCATAGCTCTGGAGTCCAAAGCCCAAGATTACGCCTTTGGCAACTGGCGATATATAAGAAACATGCCTAAATTCTTCTCGTTTATGAGTATTTGAGATATGCACCTCTACAACAGGAGTTTCTATCGCCTTAACCGCATCAGCAATACCGACTGAAGTATGTGTATACGCAGCCGCATTGAGAACAATACCATCATAGGAAAAACCTACTTCTTGTATTTTTCCAATAATTTCTCCTTCGATATTCGATTGAAAATATTCAAGTTGCGCCTCCTTGAACTTTAATTGAAGTTCCGAGAAATAATCCTCAAAAGTTTTGTTCCCATATACTTCGGGTTCTCGCCTACCGAGAAGGTTGAGGTTGGGCCCGTTGATAATCAGTATTTTCATTTGATAAAAATAGCGAATTGTTATTCATAAAAAAAGCGGAAGAACAGCATCTGTTTATCAATTCAAATCAAGACATTATTCTTTATTACCTACGACCTCGAGATGCCTCAAAAGTATATAGTATACCAATATTGGCGGTCGACCAAGAATCACCTTCTAAGTTGATGCCCGTATATGACAAATTAAGTTCTGTTTGAGGACCTAATAAGAAACCAATCAGCGGCCGGTAATACAAGCCCCCTTTATTGCCATCATTAATGCCAAAGGCCTGCCCTACATCAACGCCTAAAGAAAATGAATTCGACGGCCATAATCGTATGGATCCAGCAATAGGTACAAACTGTACATTAGGCAAATCGGCAAGGACGGTTCCGGTCTGAAATTTTTCGGGAAATCCGTGAATAAAACCAGTGGTTACACCGAGGTCTATCACTTCGCCAAGGGCATACATATAACCCGCATCAACCCCAATCACTACACCTACCTTATTATTGAAATCGCCAACAGGAATACCTCCTTGAATGCCAATCTTAAAGCCTTGTTGTGCATACGACCCCATACCCACAAATGTAAGGCTAAGGGCTATAATTATATTTTTCATCTGTACCGATTTTAAATTCTATCGGAACAAAACTATATGCTTGAGCAAATTATCAAGCATTTTTGTTGCCAAACTACCAAAAATGGTTGTGCAAGTGAAATTATAAGCGTTTTATCGGGAGTCAGATTGTTTTTCTTCCCTTAGTCATACCACAATGTACTATAAAAAATATACGGCCGAAACTTGAAAGACCCTGTTCTTTGAAGCAACATCTTTGATGGCATTGATAAAACCAAGGTTGAAACGCAATTGAAAATAAAAATTATCGTCTAGTTGATATCCGGCACCTACTGCCAGACCAAAATCTAATCCGTTACTCTCACCAATAGTTTGCTGATCACCTGATCCGCCATAGAAGTTACCATCCAAGTTATCCGAAAGCAAGATGTTCAATTGTGGTCCTGCTTCTATATACAAATCATCCCATACATTATATTTGGCGACCACAGGAATGGTCAAGTACCAAAAATTAAGATTGCTTTCAAAAAAGCCACCACTACCCTGTACTGAAATTAGGGCTTCAGGTTGAATCATTATCGTATCGCTAAAAGGTATCTCCAGCACACCCCCAAAATGAATGCCCACCTTGGCATCATAACTATAGGCGGCATTACCTCCCAGAGAAGATACGTTTAAACCTGCCTTGGCACCAAATAGAATGTCACTCTGCGCCCTTAAGTTCATCGACCAAAGACTTACTATTACGAAAATAATTGAAAAAAAATGTACTTTACCTTTCATTGAATATGTGTTTTAATAATGAATATACTATGTGACAAAATTACATAATTATAGACTTTGTTTAAACTTATCACACTTAAAATTAAAGATAATTTAAACCTATAACCGGCATGAAAAAAGGGTGAAATAACACCTCATCGCCAAGCCCTTTTATAGCCTGGGTTCGGCCCATGGTCAAACACAATAGTAACTATAGAATAGGTCACAGAAAACAAAAATATTTTTTTGTCCTCTTCTGCTTCGAGTTATTTTCATAGCCATACCTGCCTGCCATAGGCAGGGCTACTGAAATAATGCGTAAAATGATACCACTAAAGGCCTGTTCAGAGGAAAGCCGATGCATGAATACGTTTGAATGCCTTAGGTCGAACTCAAGTTACTTAGGTAGAGTTTACAGAATGCAAAAAAAAGATACGCTTTAAAATGAGAAGGGATATCTCTCTTTTTTAAAAAATCATCTAAACCTTATACAAATATCAGAGCGAACCCAGCTTAATGGTATCTTTATGCTATGAATTGGAAACAGGCACTTCAAGACTATCAACATTTTTTAAGAATAGAACGTGGCTTGGCCCAAAACTCAATCAAAAATTATGTGTTGGATGTTGAGAAATTACATCTTTTTCTAACAGATAATTCAATAGACGAGAATCCGATCAGTATTGAAAAAGAAGTGGTGCAACAATTTATCTATGAGATTGCCAAAACGGTGAATCCGCGGTCTCAGTCGCGAATTATTTCTGGCCTTAAAAGCTTTTTCAACTATCTGATTTTTGAGGATTATAGAAAAAACAATCCTATGGACCTTATAGAGTCACCCAAAATAGGTCGCAAGCTTCCTGATACGCTCTCAGAGCAGGAAATAGATCAACTTATTCATGCCATTGACCTCAGTAAACCTGAAGGCGAACGTAACCGTGCCATGCTAGAGACTCTGTACGGTTGTGGCCTTCGTGTCTCCGAACTTACAAATCTATTGCTATCGGACCTTTACTTTGAAGAGGACTTTATCAAAGTTACAGGCAAGGGAGACAAACAGCGTTTTGTGCCAATCAGTGCCATCAACAAGAAATACATCGATATGTACAGAAAGGAAGTAAGGGTGCACCAAAACATTCAAAAAGGCCATGAAGATATCCTTTTTCTAAACCGAAGAGGAAAGCAATTGACCCGTGCCATGGTGTTCACAATCATAAAACAACTCGCTGAAAAAATAGGCCTTGATAAAAGTATTAGTCCCCACACTTTTCGACATTCTTTTGCCACCCACCTTTTAGAAAACGGTGCAGATCTACGAGCTATTCAACAAATGTTGGGGCATGAGAGCATTACCACCACCGAAGTATATATGCACGTGGATCGAACACATTTGGCCGAAGTGATGAACAAATTTCATCCGAGGAACTAGCGACAAAAAGTCTGATTTCGAAACCTACACGATTTCTATGGCAGCCTTTGGTTCTTCAGCATTTGAAATACCCTAAAAAAATAAGCAAGATGTGAACTTTACGCATATGAGTAAACTACCTCGATGCAAGCCTGCCTACCGCAGGCAGGTTAAACCCACTGGTGGGAATGAATACAATTAGATATCAAGATTAAGCTCCAAGACTACGAGATTGTAAACAATGAACTTACTTTTCATTTAGATAACTATCGGAATGATACGGCCTCAATATTATTATGAGGAAACCTACTTCTTAGCAACTAGGTTAAACCCAATGCATGGCTATCGCCCCGCGATTAAAATCAGCGCTTATAGATCTATTTTTCTGCCAAGATCATATAAATTTCAAGGTCGGCAAAGGGCTGAAAAAACGCAGCTAAAATCTAAGTTTTTAATCCAATTTTGTAACAAATGAAGTAGCTTCCCTACTAATAATGAACAACCACTAACCTAAGCGTGAGCAAAGACCTAGAACATACGTTTGTTACCGAGCTTGAGAACAATCAAAATATTGTTCACAAGGTATGCACATTGTACACCAATGATAGGGATTCGCACAATGATCTGTTTCAAGAAATAACAATACAATTGTGGAAAGCGTACCCGAAGTTTAGGGGCGAATCCAAATTTAGCACTTGGATGTACCGCGTAGCCTTGAACACCGCAATAACCTTATATAGGAAATCAAAAAGAAGCGTTCCTACCCAGGATTACGAATCGGTGATTTTTAAGATAAAAGCCGACGAATATGATCCTAAGGAGGAGGAACAACTCAAGCTGATGTACAATGCTGTAAAACAGCTCGGCGACATCGAAAAAGCATTAGTTTTTTTGTATTTAGAAGACAAAAATTATCGCGATATATCGGAAACATTGGGTATTACCGAGGTGAATGCCCGAGTTAAGATGAACCGCATAAAAAATAAATTACGAACCATATTGAATCCTTGAGGATATGATAGACGGATTGGAGTTATTAAAAAAAGACTGGCAAAAGAAGGAAGAACATTTTCCTAAATTGACCTACGATGAAATTCACAAGATGATCTGGAAGAAATCTTCCTCGATTGTAAAGTGGATATTAACGATTAGTATTTTAGAATTTTCACTACCCTTTCTTTTATATTTGATTCCATCATTTCGAGATAATTTGGAAATTTATGATAAGCTAGGTTCGCGCAATTTTAATATTGGATTAACTATTTTCTCTTATATAGTGGCCGTTTACTTTATTTTCCAATTTTATAAACGATACAAGGAAATATCAGTTTTGGACGACACGAAAAATTTGATGCAAAAAATCATCAAGACCCGAAGAACTGTCAAGTATTATGTGATATATTCATTATCCATGGTTTTAGTCATGGTATTAATGATGATTATTGGAATTTATCTAAACAATGATATTTTGTCAAGCTTTAGTGAACTTCAAGAAAGTGCAAAAGATATTTCTCCAGAAAAGCTAAAGATTGCCCTAATGATTGGTATTGGTCTTTTCGGGCTATTAATGACCTTACTCATAGGCGGTATTTATTTTCTTTTATACGGCCTATTACTACGGCGCCTAAAGAGAAATCATCAAGAACTCGAACAGCTCGAGATCTGATTACCTATCTTTTAAAACTTACGTTTTTCATTTTCATCCTCATAGGCCAACAAATCCTTTTTTGATATGACTTTTAAAAATGAGGGGTGCTGCTCAATGGCATATTCTAGCTTTTCGATAATCGATTCGAAAGACTCATTCTCATAATCGATATCCAAAGGTTCTTTGATGACCAAGTGCTGCAAAATACCCTTTTTCTTGATTCGAAGACCTTTTTTATCAAATGAACGTCGAAAGCCATCGATAACTACAGGAACCACAACAGGCCTATATTTTTTAATAATATGGGCCGTTCCCTTTCGCAAAGGCTTCCATGGGGTGGTAGTACCTTGAGGAAAAGTAATGACCCAACCATCTGCCAATGCTTTTCCAATACTAGAGATATCACTCATCTTAACCTGTCGATTCACGTCTTGACCTTTAGAACGCCAGGTACGCTCGATACTTATCGAACCCGCATAGGCGAAAATCTTGGTGAGTAGGCTTTTTTTCATGGTTTCTGCGGCTGCCACATAATATACGTTAAGCTTTGGCTGCCACAGATAACCTAGGTTTTTAATATTGTCTTCTCTACCGCTCAGACTCGCGTTGAACACATGAAACATCGCGACCACATCGGCAAAATAGGTTTGATGGTTGCTCACAAACAACACATTTTCACCAGGCAGCTTCCGAATAATATCTGACCCTTCAATTTCCAAGGTATTGAATCCCTTGTATCGTTGGTGCGTTAATAATCCTAACAGCCGAATAAGCCATTTTTTTAGGAATAATATATGACCAAAAGGATTTTCTTTAAATAGACTCATAGGACGCTAAAATACAAAACCAACACTAATAAAAGCCAGTGAATACTGAAATGTTTATCAGTGAAACAATCTTTTCAAAAAAACATCAACTCCTTACAAAATCTGTCGTATAAGTTCCTTGATTTCGCTTAACATCATGGCCGTCGCACCCCATACCGTATAACCGTTTAATTTAAAGGCAGGCACATCGATATTCTCGGCATAGGAAGTAGTTAGTTTTTGTACAAAGATCTTTGAATCATCCATAAAATCGGTAAGAGAAACCTCAACCAAGGCCTCTACCTCAGACTCTTGAATAATAAAAGGATTTGATTTTTGATACAGGCCTATAAAGGGCTGCACTTCAAAGTTGCTTGGAGGAATGTAAATTTCGGTCAAGGATTTTATGACATCTACCTTTTTAGGAGACACGCCCACCTCTTCATAGGTCTCTCTCAGGGCAGTGGCCTCAAGGTCCATATCTTCTTTCTCTGCCTTACCGCCCGGAAAAGCGATTTGATTTGAATGTACGCCTTTATAGGTCTTTCGAAGGATAAGCAATAAATTGGTGCCTTGTTGATTATTAGGGTAAAAGAGTGCCATTACACCTGCTTTCCTAGGGTTTTCTCTTTTAATGTTACGCTCTTTCATTAACTTTAGGCGCACATCCGTTGCCATTTTAAAATGTGAAACCTCGCCTGGTAAAGGCAGATTTTTTATTTTTGGAATCTGTAGAGAAAAATCGTCGAAATTCATGCTGCTAAAAAGAATCGTTTTAATTACAATACTACCCTTATTTCTTTTACTTGCCTGCAGGGAAAATCCGAAAGCAAAGATAGCAATCAAAAAAAAAGAAACGGTCTACAAAGATACGCTACAGCTTGATACTGTTTTACCTACGACTGATAAAAAAGAAAAATTGAGACTTACCGAAGAAAATGCCATAGACTACTTCTTTAAATATCAAAAAAACTTAAAAGAAAACAAGGTTAAACTTACGACCAGTCTTGGAAGCTTTACCGTTCAGCTATATGATAATGTACCATACCACAAAGCAAATTTTATATTTCTTACCAAAAAAGGATATTTCGACAATACCCAATTTCACCGTATTGTAAAGAATTTTATTATTCAAGGAGGCAATTCAGACGATATGGATACCGCCCAGAAAAGAAAAGAAATTGGTCGTTATTTACTTCCTCCTGATACTAGAAAAGGGTATAAACACCATAGAGGCACCTTGTCGATGCCGAGTAGTGAAATCAATAATCCGCATATGCTCGCATCGCCCTATGAGTTCTTTATCGTGGTGACCGACCCTGGCTCTTACCACCTCGATGGAGAATATACGCCCTTTGGAAAAGTAATCGAAGGTATGCACATAGTTGATAAGATCAATAAGGTCAGTGTAGGAAAAGGAGATTGGCCTTCTCAGAATATCTATATCGAAAAAGCAGAGATTATTAATTAGTCCGTATTATTCTGTCAGACCGCTAGGCTGAACACAACTCATCGAGAATCACCTTAGCCCATTTTTACGCCATTCGGAAAAGCTAATATTTTTGAATTCCCATATGTAATGCGTTTAGCATCTCTTTTTCTCATAAATATGACTCCTTTCAAAGACAAAAATGATTAAGAAAATACCGGCTACCACATATGCTTTTTCAATCGTATGAACGATAAATATTAGGCAAGACAATCTTAAATTTGACTGCCAACAAGCGAACTATGATAATAATAAAAATGGCCGCTATATAGGCATATGCACTATCAAAAGGCAATTGCACCAATAAAAAATAGCTTGTACCACCCAAGATGCATGCCGTAGCATAGATTTCTTTCCTGAAAATTACCGGAATCTCATTGCAAAGAATATCTCTGATCACACCTCCAAAAGAAGCCGTAATTGTTCCTAAGGCGATGCACATAATGGGCGTAAGATTAGCACCGAGGCCTTTTTCTATTCCCACCATTGTAAATAAACCAACGCCAATGGTATCGAATAAAAAAAGTGTTCTCCGTAAATATTTTAGTTGCTTGACAAAAATAACCGCAAAAATAACCGAGATAAAAATTGTACCCATATAAATGGGTTCTTGCATCCAAAGTACGGGCATATTGCCAATTAACATGTCACGTAAAGTTCCGCCCCCAACGGCGGTCACAAAAGCAACAATAAACACGCCGAAGACATCTAACTTCTTATCCATCGCCACCAGTACCCCAGAAATGGCAAAAGCAACGGTTCCTAAAATATCGATTGCAAAATAAAACATAAATTGAACTATAAAATGTAAAAATAAAAAAAATCTTGAAACCGACTATTATTGAGGCTCCCTAGCACCCAATAGGCTCAAAGCAGTAAATAACAAGGAACTCCCCTTTTCATTCCGATAGTCATCAGAAAGGCATAGTACCGAGTCCTAAGAAAGAAACCTGTCAGCCGGCATATGCATGTTAAACCCTTAATGAGATATTAAATTACAGAAAAACGAAGTGGTTTTGAAATAAATACCTAAATTGATAGTCCGCCCTTGGTTGCCCGCTACCTAAAGAATGAGCCCCAAGAACGACATTGATTTTTTATACTAAATTCAACTGGTTAGAGCACTATGCCCAACCCTAAAACTTCTGAAAATGAAAAGACTAATTACCGCTTTCATACTCATCGTATTCACCTCGGCCGTTACCTTGGCAAGCCCTAACTGTGAACCGTCTATAACCGAAAATGGCTTCTTAGGCATGTGGACCTTTGATATTGAAGGTGGCGGCGTAGGGTGGTTGCACGTTCATGAAAAACAAGGTTTTTTAGATGCTGAGCTTTTATGGATCGGGGGCAGCGTGCTTCCCATATCTAATATCTATATGCTCGATAAAGATAATCTTGTGATTACAAGAACGCATGAAAGGCTTATGGGTGAAAATAAAACGGGAAAAAAACGAAAACACCTTATCACCTTCACCTTGAGAATTAAAAAAGTAGGAGAACAACTCGTTGGCGTTATGACAGGGCCAAGGAGAGAAGGAATAGGGGAATCCTCTTCAGCCTTTACGGGAAAGCGGCTACCTCCTATTCCGAAAAGGCCTAACTTATCAAAGGCGAAATACGGTAAGTCGATTCAACTTTTCAATGGAAAAAATTTAAACGGATGGCAGCTCATTGGCTCCGAAAAAGCCAACGGGTTCAAGGTCGTTGATGGGCAGTTGATCAACAATCCTATACAGCCTAAGGAAGGTGAGCACTTGCGTTACGGAAATCTAAGAACAGAACAAGAGTTCAAGGATTTTAATCTTAAACTTGAAGTTAATGTACCAAAAGGAGACAATAGCGGCATATACCTCAGAGGGTTATACGAGATACAAGTAGTTGATTCATACGGAAAGGAATTAGATTCTCATAATATGGGAGCACTCTTTAGTAGGATTACACCCAGCATTGCTGCAGAAAAACCGGCAGGTTCATGGCAGACCTTAGATATTACCCTGATTGACCGTCATGTGACCGTAATCTTTAATGGAATAAAAATCATTGATAACCAAGCCGTATACGGACCAACAGGTGGGGCTATCAGCTCTGATGTCAGCGCTCCAGGGCCCATTTACTTACAGGGCGACCATGGTAATGTAGCATATAGAAATATTGTTTTAACCCCTATATTATAGTTATATACGTATCACTTATAAACTTTCGGTTTTTATGCTCTTTCTTTTCACCTTTTTAAGGTTAAAGTTTAAACCGTAGGTAACTAAAAATTCACCTATCTAAAGTTGAATTAGAAAAAATGATAAAAAAATACTCGCTTGCCTTGTGTATGGTATTATTAACCCTACTACCCATGTTCGCTCAGAAAAAGCCAATTAAATTGGCCGTTGCAGGGCTATCTCATGGCCATGTCGGATGGATCTTAAGTCGAGAAGCCAAAGGAGATGTTGAACTGGTAGGTATTGTGGAGACCAATCGCGACCTTGCCAAACGCTTATCTGATCAATATGGTTTCTCGATGAAACTTGTATATACCACCATGGAAGAAATGATTGCGGCCGTTCACCCTAAGGCGGTAGTAGCTTTCGGCAACATTTATGACCATTTGGCCGTTGTTGAGGCCTGCGCACCAAAGGGCATACATGTCATGGTAGAAAAACCCATGGCAGTGAGTTTTGAACATGCAAAAAAAATGGAGACCCTCGCCAAAAAGCATGCGATACACCTGCTCACGAATTACGAGACCTCTTGGTACCCCACTAACCTCAGGGCCTATGAACTTCTTCATGAAGGGGCCATAGGTGATTTGCGTAAGGTCATTATTCGAGACGGTCATAAGGGCCCTAAAAAAATTGGCGTTAGCAAGGAGTTTTTAGCGTGGCTTACGGATCCGGTTCTGAACGGTGGAGGAGCCATAACCGATTTTGGTTGTTATGGCACGAACTTAATGACCTGGTTACAGGGGGGTAAACGACCTAATTCGGTCACCGCGGTAACCCAACAATTACAAGCCGAAAACAACCCCAATGTCGATGATGATGCCACGATTATTTTAACGTATAATGGTTCCATGGCTATTCTTGAGCCATCTTGGAACTGGCCAATAGGGCGAAAAGATATGGAGGTCTATGGAGAAAAAGGCGTTATCTATGCTGACGACCGAAATCATTTACGAATTCGGATCTCTGAGGGCTATGACGGCTTTTCCGAAGAGGCTTTTGAACTCGAAGAACTGAAAACACCCTATGATGACCCCTTTGCGCTCTTCGCGGCGGTAATAAACCAAGAAATAGTCTTGGGACCCTATGACCCCTATTCCTTAGAAAATAATATAATTTCAATGGAAATTCTCGATGCTGCTGTAAAAAGTGCCAAAAGCGGTAGCACCATTCAACTTAAAAAATAATTTAAGCCAAAAAACAACCCCTGACATATTCTGTCACACACGCATTTACCTTTGTACCAAGTTTAACCTTAAAAACAAAAAACAATGACAAATGCAATCAATTGGTTTGAAATTCCGGTCAAAAATTTTGAAAGGGCAAAGGCCTTTTATAACAGTATGCTAGAAACCGAAATTATGGATCATCATATGCCCAACGTAAAATATGGGGTATTTTCGTATGATGCTGACAATAACAAAGTAGGCGGCGCCATTATTGAAGCAGATGGGGCCAACCCATCAACCGAAGGTGTAACCGTATATTTAAACGGGGGTGATGACCTTAGCGCACCTTTATCAAGGGTAGAAACGGCTGGTGGTAAAATTGTGATTCCAAAAACAGATATCGGCGAAAATGGATTTATGGCTCAGTTTATCGATACCGAGGGCAACAGAATAGCTTTGCATTCTTGGAACTAATGCTCTTTTTAAAATGACATAATACTTGGACAAAAAAACATGGGTAGTGGATTCTAGATGGGTTCGCTACCTTTGTTTAATCCCTCATTGAGGGTTTAACCTGCCTATGCCGGCAGGCAGGTTCCTCGAGATCAAAAAATGTTTTTCAGAAGCATACCTCGTACTCTTGGGTCGAGGTCGTTGATCTAGATTGCTTAAAATCGCACCAACTTCTGCCGAAGAGATGTATAAAAGGAAAATTACTAGGCTGTATCAAGAAATTAAATGATGATGTCACAGCTACCCAGACTTATAGCCATACTTACCTTATTAAAATCTCGTAGGGTTCTAACAGCCACAGAATTGTCTAACAAGTTCAAGGTGAGCATTCGCACCATTTACCGTGACATTCAAAAATTAATAGAATCAGGGGTTCCCGTTATCACACTTGAGGGCAGAGGCTATACTCTAATGGATGGTTATACCGTGGCTCCTGTTCAGTTTACCGAAAAACAGGCCAATGCCCTTATTACCGCACAGCATCTGGTAAATAAGAGTAATGACTCTTCCTTTGTGGCAGATTTCGAAGAGGCACTTACGAAAGTAAAATCCGTTTTCAAGTCTTCCGTTTTGGAAAAAAGTGAATTATTGGGTAATAAAATTCATGTATTCGACACCCGTCAAAAGAGTATCTCTAGCAACGCCCTTTCAGAAATACAGCTGGCCATTACCCATTTTAGTTATATTGAAATCAACTACCGCAAGGCGAACGACCTCAATATATCATTTCGAAAAATAGAGCCTTACGCCATTTTCTCTACAGAAAACAAATGGATTCTAATAGCATGGTGCCACCTGCGAAAAGACTATAGGGCCTTTCGAATAGACCGGATCCAACATTTTAAAATTCTACAACAAGGCTTTGAAGATCGTAAGTTTAGTATTCAGGCTTATTTTAAGTCCTGTCCGTATGATTTTACAAACCCGAGTTCGGGCTAAAATCTTTGTAAGGTTTTGACATTTTTATGCAGGCGAATAGGTTATAAATAGATTACTATATGTTTGTAGGTTTGGTAAAACTGAAAACCCCGCTGCTCAATTCTAAAGTCAATAAGATAGAGGCAATCCTGTCTGACAAAGAGGCATAAAAAAGAAGAAATCGTAATCATTTTGACGCAGTCTTAATCCCGGTAGTTATCGAGACGAAAGAGGTACGAAGCCCTTAATAAATGATTAAACTCACTTCATGGCTATCGCCCCGAAATTAAATTACTATCTTCAGGCGCCTTAATTCTGTAACCCTTTTTGATGACATCTAGTGCTCTCTTATTTTTGGACAGATACTAGATTTACATTTTAAATGAAGCGGACCTAGGTGCTTTGAAAATAATAACACATACAAATAAAACAAGATGAAATTTAAGCAGATTATCACAATAAGCTTTTGTTATGCTTTTATGGGAACGGCCGTGGCCCAGGAATTGAATACTTTGGCTCAGGAATTTTTAAATACATTATCTCCTGAATTGCAGGCAAAAACCATCTACACCCTGAATGATAAGGAACGTTTTAATTTCAACTATGTACCTATGGATAGAAAAGGTACAACCTTCCATGATTTTAATGAACAGCAAAAGGAAGCGGCCATAACACTTCTAAAAGCTTCAATCAGCAAAGAGGGCTATCGAAAAACCCAAGAAATTATAGCCTTGGAAAAAGTATTATTCGCCATTGATGATAGCACCACTACCATGTCTACCGGTTTCCCAAGACGAGATCCACTGAATTACCATTTTTTGATTTTCGGAGAACCTGATACAGGTGATTTCTGGGGATGGCGGTTTGAAGGGCATCATCTTTCTCTAAACTTCGTGGCCAAAAAAGGTAAGATTATAGCTTCAACCCCTTCTTTTATGGGATCTAACCCCGCAATAGTACCTTCTGGGAAACATAAAGGAAAAGAAGTGTTAAAAGAAGAGAAGAATTTAGGGTATGCACTGGTAAAATCACTTTCTAAAAAGCAGTTGGCCGTGGCAAGGTTTTCAGATACGGCACCAAAGGAAATTTTCACGAGCAACCAACACCGTTTTTCAGAGGTAGATCATAAGGGTATATCCTATACGGCTTTAAGAAAAAAACAACAAAAAATACTCCTAAGGTTATTGAACGTATATCTAGATAATTACGAATCTGAATTTTCAGAAACATTACATTCAAAAATAGAAAAAGCAGGCATAGAAAATCTATCTTTTGCATGGGCCGGCAGTCTACATATTGGAAAAGGACACTACTATAATATTCAAGGCCCCACCATATTAATCGAGTATGACAATACGCAAACCAACGCCAATCATGTGCATACCGCTGTTCGCGATCTCACCAACGACTTTGCTGAAGACCTACTAAGAGAACACTATAAAAAGCATCATAACTAAGAGAGAATACCCGTATTTTATGAAACCTTATACTCAGAAAAGCTGTATATTTATTAAACTCGTTTAAAATTTTCATGCTTGTCATAAAATTTCTGATTAGACATTCTATTGGGTAGGTCTTTTTTATTTTTTTCTACATGAATACGTAGAGATATATAACAAATGTATTGCCTCGACACAAAGCGCATGAGGTATATTATTAGAAATTAGCTTTTTATTTCGACCTGACCCAGAGTACTCTGGAGAGAATTTAGCTTTGCCGGCAGGCAGCTTAAACACTTTTGGGCTATAGCCCCACCCTTAAAAACAACAAATAAGTTCATTCACTATAATTAACCGACTATCAAAATGAAAAATATCTTTGTGCTTTTATTTTTGTTTACCCTTTGTGTAATCGATGCTCAGGAAGCTATCACAGGATTCACTTCGGAAAATGCAAAAAAACAACTGGACCTGGAAAAGGCCTTTGAAACCAAACTCTCTACAACAAATTTAGATCAATGGATGCAGCTCATGTCGGCTGAACCGCATTGGGTAGGTACTAAATACGGCAAAAAGAATGCCAAATGGATCCAGAAGCAATTCAAATCATGGGGCTATGATACCAAAATCGAGACCTATTATATATTGTTTCCGTACCCAAAGATGCGTTTATTAGAACTCACAGGCCCAAGCCATTACAAGGCCAAACTGACTGCCGTAGCGGTCGATGGCGATGAATTTACTGCTCAGGGCGAAGCTTTATTACCGAGCTACAATGCCTTCTCTGCCGATGGGGATGTAACAGCAGAATTGGTTTTTGTGAATTATGGCATTCCCAAGGACTATGAGGAATTAAAAAAATTGGGTATCGATGTCAAGGGAAAAATTGTTCTCGCCAAATATCAGGGCTCATGGCGCGGAATCAAACCCAAATTAGCAGCAGAAAATGGCGCAATAGGCTGCATTATTTATTCCGACCCTCAAGATGATGGCTATGGTCGGGGCGATGTATACCCCAAGGGAGCGTTCAAAAATAAAACAGGCGTTCAAAGAGGCTCGGTGATGGATATGCCTACCTATCCAGGAGATGTTCTCACCCCAGGATATGCCGCCACTAAAGACGCAAAACGTCTAGATCGAAAAGACGCCCCTACGATTACGAAGATTCCTGTTTTACCCATTTCATATGAAGATGCACAGCCCTTATTAGAAGCATTAAATGGCCCCGTTGCTCCGCAATCATGGCAGGGTGGGCTGCCCATCACGTATCATATAGGCCCAGGGCCTGCCAAAGTACATCTGAAACTCGAATTTGATTGGCAGTTAAAACCTGCCTATAATGTTATCGCTACCCTGAAGGGAAGCGATTTTCCTGACCAATGGGTCATGCGCGGCAACCATCACGATGCTTGGGTACATGGCGCAAACGATCCCCTGAGCGGTTTGGTTGTTCTGCTCGAAGAAGCTCGTGTCATTGGCGAACTGGCAAAAAAAGGCCACAGACCAAAACGCACTTTGGTCTACTGTGCCTGGGATGCCGAAGAACCTGGTCTCATAGGCTCTACTGAATGGGTAGAAGATCATAAAAAAGAAATACAGCAGAAAGTAGTCGCCTACATCAATACCGATGGCAACGGCAGAGGTTTTTTAAGTGCCGGGGGCTCTCACTCGCTGCAAGTTATGGTCAGTGAAGTAGCTGCAGCGGTTACCGACCCCCAACGAGGCGTTTCGATTAAGGAACGAAAAATCGCCCACAACCTTGTATCAGGCGGCGATGAAGATTTTAAGCTATATGCACTAGGCTCTGGTTCTGATTACACACCTTTTATACAACATGCCGGTATCGCTTCTTTGAACCTAAGCTTCGGAGGCGAGAGTTCAGGTGGAGAATACCATACCATTTACGACACCTATCCGCATTATAAACGTTTTAAAGACCCAGGGTTTGCTTACGGAATAGCGCTTGCCAATACCGCAGGTCGCATCACTTTACGCTTGGCCAATGCAGATGTACTGCCTTTCGAATTTCAACAATGGCACAAAACGGTATCAGGCTATTTAGGTGAGGTTATTGATTTGTGTAGCTCAATGCGAGAAGCAGTAGAAAAACACAACCTAATGGTAGATAAAAATGCCTTCGAACTGGCCGCCGATCCTAAAAACCCATTTGTAAAACCTACGAAAAAAGAGGCTATCCCGTATTTAGATTTTACGCCTTTACTAAATGAAATGGTTGCCTTGAAAAGGAGTATCAATCAATACTCCACTATCGACATTTCAATATTGTCTGTAGAAAAAAGAAGTCTACTCAACCAAAAACTACTATTGGCCGAACAAGCCTTGACCTATGAAAACGGATTGCCTCGACGTTCTTGGTATAAACATCAGATCTATGCTCCCGGTTTTTATACAGGATATGGCGTAAAAACCTTACCCTCAGTTCGTGAGGCCATAGAACAGAAAGACTGGAAAGAAGCCCAAGAGCAAATTGAAATATTGGCAGGAACGTTGAAAAATTTCAATGCGCATATTCTCAAAATGACAAAAACGCCATAAAATAAAGAAATTATGAAATCAAACTTTATAAAAATATTTAGCGGAAATGCCCTGATAGGAAAACGCATTGTAGAAGGGCTTCATAAAATTGGAATCGAAGCCATAGTGAAAGATGAATCAGAATCGGCAAGATTAGGAGGGTTCTCCTCTTCAATGCTGGGCGCTATTGATCTTTTTGTTCATAAAGATGAAGTTGACAAGGCCGAAATAGTGGTCAAGGAACTTTCTTAAGTTGAGTTTCACCCAAGGTTTAATCTCTCATTATGGGGTTTAATCTGCCTACCGCAGGCAGGCAGGTTCCCCGATACCCGCCCACCTATAAAGGGCCTTGCCTTGTTTTGATAGCTATCAGAATAAAAATATTTTTTCGCAAGCATACCTCCTACCATTGAGTTAGGCTTGTTGATTATACAGAATATAAAAAAAAGGTTAAAGTAGTGTGCTTTAATTTCCGATTATGTTTTACTACCAAAATCTTTCAAAATTTAGTATTTTTAGTCTGTGAGCACTTATTTGTCTCTATACTTCCCCCAGCGTACTTCTAATTCTGCTATTGATTAGTCGTATAACCAAACAGACCTATAACTTATGAAATCTAAATTCGGCATTGCAGTATTGGCCCTGATTCTAATGGCTATTGTCCATTTTATAAACAGTGAGCCGCTCGTACAACAACCAGACCCTTACCAAAAGGCATCGATGAATTTCATCAAGTGTACTACGGCCAAATTCTTATTAAAAGACGTAGATACAACCCGTCAAATTTCACCACTTTTCGAAAATTTGGGAACTCTTGAATTTAGAATTAGTACGGAGGAGGAAATGGCCCAGAAATTTTTCAATCAAGGTATAAAACTGTCCTATGCCTTTAATCATGCCGAGGGGCATCGATCCTTTATGGAGGCCTCACGACTGGATTCCAATTCTGCCATGACGTATTGGGGTCAAGCCTTTGCCCTCGGCCCCAACATCAATGACCCCTTGCCCGATGAGGAACGAAAAAATAAGATCAATACCGCAATAGCCAAAGCCAAAAGATTGGCCTCAAAGGCAACGGCAAAAGAACAGGCGTTAATAAAAGCTTTAGCTGCTAGATATAGTAAAAACCTAACAGAAGATGTGGCGGCCCTTAATATGGCCTATATGTCAGCTATGGCTGAAGTAGTACAAAAGTTTCCCGAAGATGCCAATATTCAGATTTTATATGCTGCTGCAGTTATGAATACTGTGCCTTGGAATTATTGGGATAAGGAAGGTAAGCCGTCTCCGAATATCAAGGAAGCGAAGGCGGCGCTTGAGAAAGCAATACAAATGGAGCCAGAAAACCCAGGCGGACATCATTATTATATTCATATGGTAGAACTACCCTATCCTGATCTTGGGGTTGCCAGTGCCGACAAACTTGCTTCATTAATGCCCGGAGCCGGCCATATTGTTCATATGCCTTCTCATATCTATATTCGTGTAGGGCGTTATCTCGATGCTGTTAAGGTAAATCAGGCCGCTATACTGGCCGATGAAGATTATATTTCACAATGCTTTGCCCAAGGCTTGTATCCTTTGGCGTACTACCCTCACAACATTCATTTTTTATGGTCGTCGGCTAGTTTATTGGGCGATAGCCAAATCGCTATCGATGCTGCCAAGAAAACAGCTGAAAAAGTACCCTTGGGAGAATTGGTTACCTTCACTTTCTTACAGGATTTTGCGGCCACGCCTTTATTAGCCTATACGCGTTTTGGAAAATGGAACGAGATATTGACCATTCCTGCACCAAGTGCTAACATAAAACATCTCAATCTTATTCGCCACTATGCCAGAGGTATCGCTTTTATAAGAAAAGGAAATGCCAAAGAGGCCCAAGAGGAATTAGACGCCCTTGCCGCTCTTAAAAACGACCCCGAATTAGAAACGCTGATGGCCGTACCCGGCAACCCATCAATTCATCTCGCGAATATTGCCTTTGAAGTCGTGGCTGGAGAATTGGCAGCACTTAGGGGAAACCTTTCAAAAGCAATAGATCACCTTGAAAATGCTGTAGTTTTTGAAGATGCCTTGGCCTATACAGAACCGGCTGGATGGCATATACCCACACGGCAGAACTTGGGAGCCCTACTTTTAAAGGCCGAAAATTTTAAACAGGCCGAAAAGATATACAGAGAAGATTTATCAATCTTAAGACAAAATGGTTGGTCTTTGACTGGTTTATATCAAAGCCTTAAGGCACAAGGCAAGTTAAATGAAGCCAAGACTATACAGCAAGAATTCAATACAGCTTGGGAACATGCTGATATTGTCATAAGCGGGTCAATTTTATAACCTGAGTTCGACCTAAGATTTAATCTACAGAATACAAATAAAAGCTAAGATTTGAAATGGAAAATTTGAAGGAATATCGAGATATTTCAAAGA
>JASFYU010000141.1:0-9527 GCA_045046905.1 Flavobacteriaceae bacterium
GTGTTTGTGTTTGTGTGAGGGCGAGGGTGCGTGTGCGGGTGAGGGTGCGGGCGCCTTGCTGGGCGGTGCGAGTGTGTACAGCTCCATCACCATCGCCGCAACCTCCGTTTCCACCTCTACGGGTACTTCTTTTTTCTTCGTATTATCCAATGTAAACTTAATGGCATCCACAGCCGCTTTTGTACGCAAATAGTACATTCCTGTTTTTAATCCGCTCTTCCATGCATAAAAATGCATTGAGGTTAATTTGGAATAGTTTGCATTTTCCATGAACAGGTTCAAAGATTGACTTTGGTCGATAAAATACCCACGCTGACGGCTCATATCTATAATATCTTTCATGCTGAGTTCCCATACCGTTTTATACAGTTCCCTGATATCGGCAGGAATAGTCTCGATGTGCTGTATAGAGCCATTGGCACGCATCAACTCCTGTTTCATATTCTCGTCCCACAGGCCAAGGTTTACCAAATCTTCTAACAGATGTTTGTTCACAACAATAAACTCCCCTGACAATACCCTACGCGTATAAATATTAGACGTATAGGGTTCAAAACACTCATTGTTACCTAATATTTGAGAAGTGGAAGCCGTAGGCATAGGCGCGACCAACAAAGAGTTACGAATACCATCTTTCTTTATATCTTTTCGCAATTTTGCCCAATCCCATCTACCCGAAAGCTCTTCATCCTCGATACCCCAAAGGTTATGTTGAAATTCTCCTTGAGAAATCGGAGAACCCTTATATGAGGAGTACGCACCTTCTTCCTTGGCCTCTTCGACAGAAGCGGTCAGTGCCGCATAGTATAAGGTCTCGAATATTTCTTGATTCAGTTTTTTGGCCTCATCACTTGTAAAGGGAAAGCGCAACATGATAAAAACATCGGCCAGTCCTTGTACGCCCAATCCGATAGGCCTATGGCGCATATTGGAGTTCTCCGCTTCTATGATGGGGTAGTAATTTCTATCGATTACCCGGTTTAGGTTCTTTGTAACACGCTTGGTCACCCTGAACAGTTCTTTATGATCGAATTCACCATCCTTAATGAACATGGGCAAGGCAATCGAAGCCAAATTACATACCGCCACCTCATCAGGAGAGGTATATTCCATGATTTCGGTACATAGGTTGGATGAACGTATGGTACCTAAATTCTTTTGGTTGCTCTTGCGATTGGCAGCATCCTTATACAACATATAAGGCGTACCGGTCTCGATTTGTGATTCTAATATTTTTTCCCAAAGTTCACGGGCCCTAACGGTCTTACGGCCTTTGCCAGCAGCCTCGTAACCCAAATATAACTTTTCGAATTCCTCACTATGGTTGGTAAACAATCCTGGGCACTCGTTGGGGCACATCAAGGTCCAATTCTCATTGGCCTCTACCCTTTTCATAAACAAATCTGAAATCCACATCGCATAGAACAGATCGCGAGCACGCATCTCTTCTTTTCCATGGTTCTTCTTAAGATCTAAAAATTCGTAGACATCGGCATGCCATGGCTCCATATATATGGCAAAACTTCCTTTTCGCTTTCCGCCACCTTGATCTACGTAACGGGCCGTATCATTAAATACCTGAAGCATAGGAACAATACCGTTCGAGGTTCCATTGGTACCCGCAATGTAGGAGCCAGTAGCTCTAACATTATGGATAGAAAGACCAATACCTCCTGCCGATTGCGAGATTTTGGCCGTTTGTTTCAAGGTATCATAAATACCGTCGATACTATCGTCTTTCATTGCCAAAAGAAAGCAAGAGGACATTTGTGGTTTGGGGGTGCCAGAGTTGAAAAGTGTGGGCGTAGCATGTGTAAAATACTTTTTCGACATCAGCTCGTAGGTCTCTATGGCAGATGCCAAATCATCTAAATGGATACCTATGGATACCCGCATCAACATATGTTGCGGACGTTCAGCAATTTTACCGTTCAACTTTAGCAAATAAGACCGCTCCAAGGTTTTAAAACCGAAATAATCGTAGCCAAAATCACGGTTGTAAATAATCGTGGAATCCAATTTTTCGGAATTTTCCGAAATCACTTTGTATACCTCATCGGATAATAGCGGGGCTTTCTTGCCATTTCTTGGGTTTACATATTCATAGAGGTCCTTCATGGTTTCAGAGAAGGATTTTTTGGTGTTCTTATGTAAGTTGGAAACAGAGATACGAGCCGCTAATTTTGCATAATCAGGGTGTGTCGTGGTCATGGTCGCCGCAATTTCTGCTGCCAAATTATCCAATTCCGAAGTGGTCACCCCGTCATAGAGCCCTTCTATGACCCGCATTGCCACCTTTAAGGGGTCTACAAGACCATTGAGGCCATAACATAATTTTCGTACTCTCGCTGTAATCTTATCGAACATTATCAGCTCTTTTCTTCCGTCTCTTTTTACTACATACATATTGCTACAATTGTTTTTTAATCCCACCAGTGGGTTTATTCCTCGATACCTGCCTACCGCAGCTAGGTTTGCATCGAAATAATCTAAGATTTTCCTTTTCCATGCCCCATAGGCCTTCCTGTGAGGCAAGCCCACGAGATTATTGACTGCTATTTTGGCAATCGATCAGCCTTACAAAGTTTTAAAAACCTTGAAGGTCTCTAGGTGTAGGTCTAAAATTTTAAGCTAGGGATACCAAGTCCGTTAAGACTCCGAGGTCAACTATTAAAAATCCGCATCGAAACTAATCTTCTGCGCATCATCGCCTTTTTCTTTGTTCAGCACTCCTGCCTTCTGATATTCAGAGACCCTTTTCTCAAAGAAATTGGTCTTGCCCTGAAGCGAGATCATATCCATAAAATCAAAGGGATTTGTCGCGTTATAGACCTTGTCGCACTCAAGCTCTACCAACAATCTATCGGTTACAAATTCTAGATATTGGGTCATGAGTTTTGAGTTCATACCAATAAGGCTGGCTGGCAGCGATTCTGTTATAAACTCGCGCTCTATATTGAGTGCATCGACAATTATTTCGGTGATACGTTCTTTGGTGACCTTGTTTACTATATGATGATTGTGTAAATGCACCGCATAGTCGCAATGCATACCTTCATCTCTTGAAATCAACTCATTTGAAAACGCAAGACCTGGCAACAAGCCTCTTTTTTTTAACCAAAAGATAGAACAAAAAGAACCTGAAAAGAAAATACCCTCTACCGCTGCAAAAGCAATCAAACGCTCTGCAAAACTGGGAGATTCTATCCATTTCAGAGCCCAATCGGCTTTCTTCTTTATCGCAGGAAAGTTGTCGATCGCCGTAAATAGGATATGCTTTTCTTTTTCATCCTTCACATAGGTATCGATAAGCAAAGAATAGGTCTCCGAATGTATGTTCTCCATCATTATCTGAAAACCATAGAAAAATTTGGCTTCGGGGTATTGCACCTCGTTTACAAAATTTTCAGCCAGATTTTCGTTTACGATACCGTCGGAAGCAGCAAAAAATGCAAGTATATGCTTGATGAAATACCGTTCATCATCACTCAATTTATTATTCCAGTCCGTTAAATCCTCTTGAAGGTCTATTTCTTCGGCAGTCCAAATACAAGCCTCCTGTTTTTTATACCATTCCCAAAGATCAGGGTGTTTAATCGGGAATATTACAAAACGATTTTTATTCTCGGCTAAAATTGGCTCAACGGCTGCTGACATAGTTCCTTGTTAATTTTAAAAGTTCGTGTGGCGGAGTGAAAATCGCCTCCTGTGCTGGAACTAACAAAGATGCAGAAATGTGCCCGACTTTTAATGCTTGTTTTATTATTTCAATCACAAAGTTTTTAACACAGCATGTTGAAATGTAGTCTCATGGGTGATGTACATTGGCCTTTTCAAGAGATACTATTTTCATAAATTTTACATTGAAGTTGAATGAAAAAAATTAAACCAAGAAGTATGTTTTTATATACTTCTTGGTTTAAAAACTTCACATCCTCTGGGCATGGTCAATTTAAAGACGTCTTCATATTATTTTCTTTTCAAAAGAGAAAAGAGGAAAATAATTGTTTTTTGATTTCGTAAAGCGAATTTGGTCAAGTTCATGGTCCTTACTTGTGAAATTACCCCTAAAGAAAATTAGTTGATACAATCGCTCGCGGCCAAATCTTTTTTGGCTTCGTCAATAGCTTCATTAAATGCTTTTTGGCTAGCTCCCAGAACACAGCCGCGTATTCCCTCCAAGGCATCTAGATAGTTTACACCTGCTGTCTTGTACTTTTCACAATTTGCTGCTGTTGGATCATTGCTATATGTGGTTATCGCCGCGCTCCAATCGGCAATTTCAGATTGTATACGTTCCGCCCAAGAAGAATTACCATCACAAGCTTCAGGATTTAATGGGCTACTCTTACTACATCCATTTGACAATCCCATTAGTATCGCACTACATCCTATCAAGAAAATTTTTGCTTTCACGTTTTTTGTTTTTATCGTATTAATTCACCTCTTCCCGTCAGAATCATTAAAACTGCTATAACGATAACCACCAGAAAAATTAACGTAGTTCCTTCTATTTTTAAGCTAGGGTGTGTCTCTTTCTTAAATGTATGTGGGGGAAGGGGTGAGTACATGGTCTTACTTTCTTTAGTTCGTTTCATAATATTTTCAGCATCAATTCACCTTTGCCTTTAGAAATAATCTTTGTTTCGGCATCACCCAGATTTAATTGATCTTCGACAACAAAGTTCTCACTGGGGAATAATTTTTCGTTCGGGAAAAATTGCCGCTCGGTATAAATGGTTATTAGAGCCCCTTCTTGTGGCACTACTTTTCGTTCTTCTAGTTCATAACTACCTTTGAACAATCCAAAGAAAAACTTAGACCCAGGGTGTCTTGTGCCAATATCTTGCACACTCTCTGGCTCAAAAAGTTCAAGCCCGCTAATTTTTGTGTTCGACTCATTAACAATGAGTAAAATCTTTGTCTCTTTGGTGCTTCTTGTTTGAGATCGCAACATCCCGCAAATCAAGAATGTGGCCATTATTAAAAAAAATGCTCTCATAGTTAAGATTCGTGAGGGGATTATGATTTGTTGCAAACCACGCCATCACGGTTTACAACTATTTTTGTCTTATACTCTTGACTGAACCCGAATTAGCCGGTGCCAATATGTTAATTAAGTACCGGTAGTTTTGAAACCGCCCTTAACGAATCAATGGCTTTTTTCAGCTCTGGGAATTCCTCAAGAGAGTCGCTAGAACAGGCTGGGTCAGCCGGATTGTTAAGACAATGTTTAGCGCAAGTTATAAGACTAGTTATATTACTATCGCAGCCCCCACCAATTCCACCATCATCAGTACAGGCTGTCATAACGATCATAGTTACTCCGAGGATAACCGACATTAAAGTTTTCGTTTTCATGATGTTTTGTTTTTAGATTATTACTGATTTTGAAGCCAAAACTATCTAAAGAGACCATATTCAGATGCCACGTATGTAACCAAGTTTGCAACATATGTAACAAGAGGTGAAAAAGCCGATATTATTAGGATTGAAGATACTCCGCCGGAGTCTTTTGATATACTTCTTTAAAACACTTTATAAAATAGGATGGCGTATTGAAGCCCACTGTATAGGCAACTTCATTGACCGTTGCATCAGAGGTCTTTAAGATATGAACTGCCTGTTTCAATCGCTGTGATCGTATAAAAGCGGTGGTCGACAAGCCCGTAAGTGCCAAAAGTTTTCGGTGCAATTGCATGCGGCTCATACCGACAAGCTTACAAAAAAGTGTGCTATCGAATTCAGGATCTGACAAACGGTCATCAAGTACTTTTTGCACTTTGTTCAAGAAAATTTCGTCTGTCGGGGTCACGGAAATATCTTTTGCTTTGAGCATCACTTCTTGTGAGTATCGGCTTCGAAGTGATTTTCGAGTCTGTATCAAGTTTTCGACACGCTTCTGCAAAATACGAAGTTTAAAGGGCTTTGTAATGAAATCATCTGCGCCAGACGTCAAACCCTTTAGCTCATTTTCTTCTCCGGCACCAGCCGTCAATAGAATTATTGGTATATGGCTTGTGCGCTCATCGGTCTTTAAATTGTTGCACAATGTTATTCCGTCGCAAACTGGCATTCTCACATCGGTAATAATCAAATCAGGAATTGTTTCCAAAGCTTTTTTTATTCCAATTTTTCCGTTTT
This sequence comes from Flavobacteriaceae bacterium, assembly GCA_045046905.1. Taxonomy (GTDB): domain Bacteria; phylum Bacteroidota; class Bacteroidia; order Flavobacteriales; family Flavobacteriaceae; genus JASFYU01. Next base: position 6,145 of record JASFYU010000141.1, read on the forward strand.
CCGCCTCAAGAATATGAAACCTGTCTTTCCACATCGAACTGATAAATTCACGTACCTCCTTGTGATCTTCTACTATTAATAGAATTGGCAGTTCATTTCTTAAATCATTGCTTTCAGAACCGTTTGAATCTGTTCCGTCAACTTCGGGGATTACGTTTGTCACCTCGACTAAAATTTTCTCCAAAGAACTATCCAAAATTTCGGCGTTCACCAAATCTGCCTTTTCAATCGGCAGAACAACCTGAAATCGAATCGTTCTTTCCGATTCCATTTGAACGGATACCTCGCCCTGGTACAATTGAACAAGTTCTTTTACCAATGAAAGCCCTACCCCTACACCTTCTGAATATTCATTTTCTTGATAGAATCGGGCAAATATTTTCTCGACATCTATTTCTTCATCAACTTCGATCGTATTCGTTACGTTTAATACCAATTTACCCTCCTTTTTTATGGTATCAAAAGCACAGAAGCCTTTTTCGGGGCAATATTTCATTGCATTTGAAAGCAAATTGGTTACTATTTTTTCGATTGCATCTTCGTCATACCAGGCCAAGCCAAAATTTTGAATATCAATTTTAAAATCGATACCTCTCGATTCGGCCCGATACTCGAACGCCTTGGCCAAGGTGCCAAGAAACAACACCAAATTACCTTTTACAACCGTTAATTTGAGTTTTCCTTTTTGCAACTTTGCCAAATGCAACAGTTGGTCGACCAAATTAATCAATCGATTGGTGTTACGCTTTATTGCAGAGAAGTTTGAATAATCAGTATCGGAAAGTCCTCCCTCACTTAATTTTACATCTATTGGCCCCGATATCAAAGTCAGCGGAGTTCTAAACTCATGAGAAATATCAGTATACAATTTTGATTGAAAATCATTGAGCTTTTTCAGGCGATTCGCTTCATCTTCTTTTTGTCGTAGTTCAAATTTCATACGCCATCTCCATCTGAAATAGTAATAGGCCAAAAAGATTCCTGCCAGTAGTATTAACACATACATAAATTTTGCCCAAATGTTCCAAAACCAAGGCTGAGCTATCGAAAATCTGTAGGCGACAGGGATTTCGTTCCAAACACCATCATAATTACTAGACTTTACCATGAATTCATAATCTCCGGGAGGGAGATGCGAATAACGTGCAAAATTAGTATTCCCAGAATGTATCCACTCAAGATCATAGTTGGTCAATTTATATTGGTATTGGTTTTTTTCGGGAAGTGAAAATTGTAGACTCGAAAAGGCAAATGATAGGGCATTCTCATCATGTTTCAGCATAAGATTCTCTGTCAATGACTTTTCTTCGTCGAATACCTCAAGGCCCGTAATCTTAGTTTTAGGTAAAATTTCATTCTCTTCAATGTCGGTCGGGTCAAACCAATAAAACCCGTCTAACCCCCCAAAATATAAGTTGCCGTTACCATCGATGTGATAAGCTCCTGTATTAAATTCAGTAGCTAAACCATCGTAATTATCGTAATTGGTTATGACAGGTGGTTCATTTGGTATATCATTCACTTTAAATTTGGTTATGCCCTTGTTTGAACTGAGCCAAAGATTGCCTTCATCGTCAGGTAAAATTGCATAGATAACATTGTTGGCCAAACCATCTTCTACCGTATAATTATAAAACTGGTAATTATTTGTGTCCAGGACATTTAAGCCACCGCCATTGGTCCCTATCCAAAGTAATCCTTTGGGGTCATAGTATAAGGACTTAATTTTATCATTAGAGAGCGAGTTCTCGTTCGGCAGGTTCTTATATGTTTTAAATTTTTGTTGCTGCATATCGAAAAATACTATGCCATCGGCCTCTGTGCCAAGCCAAAAATTTCCTTTTCCAGCATCGGTAATCACCCTTATATTGTTGCTCGGCAACCCCTCATTCCCTTCAGTTTTGCTCATGTACCTTCGTACTTCTCCTTTATATTTATCAAACTGAATCAGTCCATTTTCCCTTGTAGCCAGCCAAAATTGGTTTTTCGAGTCTCTATGAATATCCCAAATTGTACTGGCCGCAAGCGGGATTTCTGAATCCTTTGAAAAGTTTGTGAACTCGTCCTCCTTAAAAATGTCCAAGCCCTTTCCTTGAGTGCCTATCCAAAGTTCATTTTCGTCACCTGCAGAGAGACTCATAATCCTATCGGAAGAAATGCCGTTGTTCTGCCCATGGAGGGTAAATGTTCTCCAACTGTTGGTTGTCGGTTCATAATGGGTCAACCCTTTACCGGAAGTGCCTATCCAAATCGATTGTGCAGCATCGACCCAAATAGCTCGAACTACATCAATACTTATATTTTCTGGTGTTTGATGGGTAGTCAGCGAGTTAAATTTTTCAAGATATTCATCGTAGTAACTTACACCGGCCCCATCAGTACCAAACCATAACGTATTGGAATAATCTTCATAAATACATAAAATATCATTATAGTGAACCGCCTTAGGGTTGTGCTTATCAGCATAGAAATTTCGTATTTGAAGTGACCCGAAATTGACCATATAAAGACCCCGACCATAAGTTGCTATCCATAATCTACCCTTTGAATCAATGTGTAGATCAAGTATGTTGAGGTCGCTTGGTAACGGATCAGTAAATAAAAGTTCTGAAATTCGATGAAAAACGGCGGTTTCATCATCTCGGAAATATAGCCCATCGCCAAAAGTCCCTATCCATTGTCTTTTTTCAGAGTCGAAAACGATATCACTAAAGTTTGCATTGATTGACTGTCCGTAAATCGAGGTGGCAAGTATTGGACTTGCTTTACCTGTTCTTTTGTCAAATTCTAATATATGATTTTCGGTCATCAAGAAAACATCGCCCGTAGAACTCTCGCCGATATTGTAAATCGTTCCGATCCCATCGGAAGGGGAGAGAACCTGTTTTGAGACCCCCGACTTTACATCAAAATGATATAGGCCTTCACTATAGGTGCCGATCCAATATTCATTTTTGGAATCTTGAAAAATAACACTAGCATCATTTACATTGGTTAAGGCCTCAAAAACTTGGAGGTTTTCGTTGAATTTATAGGGTTTTTTATCGGCGGGAATAACCCAGAGACCCCCTACCTTATCAGTATACACTTTACCAAGCTTAGAGTAATCTGACCGTGTGATATCTACAAAATTGTATGGGAATACTTTGAACTTCTTACCGTCGTATTTATTGAGCCCATCTTGGGTGGCTATCCATAAATACCCAGTACTGTCTTGAGTAATTGAAATCGCACTATTTTGTGACAAGCCCTCTTTTACAGATAATTGTCTAAATGTAATCTGGTTCTGTGCCTTTGCTTCCTCAAGAAGAAGAAGAAGAAGAAAAAGGGCTAAAAAAATAACCTGTATAACATTAAACTTAGAGTACTTGACTCTCATTGAT
>JASFYU010000142.1:0-10141 GCA_045046905.1 Flavobacteriaceae bacterium
TGATGATTTTTTTCCACTTCTCGCTAAATTTCTTCAAATTAACCCGTTAGTCTTTCTAAAATTCAGCTTCGAATTGAATAAAAAAGCATCTAAACTGTACACAAATCTTAGGTCGAACTCAGGTTATAAATAAGTAGCTTACTTTTCTGCCAGCACTGGCATTTATCATTTATTTCTATGACGCTCTCTTGCCAAGACCGTATTTTTCAACAACATGGCAATGGTCATAGGCCCCACACCTCCAGGAACAGGTGTAATATAGGATGCTTTTTTACTTACATTCTCATAATCCACGTCTCCCGCAATATAGTAACCACGTTCCTTAGAATCATCTGGAACTCGGGTAATACCAACATCAATGATTACGACCCCTTCCTTGACCATATCAGCTTTTAGAAAATGGGGCACCCCTAAGGCAGAGACAATAATATCGGCCTGAAGCGTCAACTCTTTTATATTCTTTGTACGGCTATGTGCCAATGTAACCGTACAATTTCCTGATCTTCCTTTTTGGCTCATAAGAATACTTATGGGCCTACCTACAATATGGCTCCGACCTATTACTACCGCATGTTTGCCTTGAGTATCAACATCATAACGGCGCAAAAGCTCCATAATACCAAAGGGGGTAGCAGAAATAAAAGAGTCCATATCAAGGGCCATTTTTCCAAAATTGGTAGGATGAAATCCATCTACATCCTTATCGGGATCTACCGCCATTAATATCTTTTCTTCATTGATATGTTTGGGCAAGGGCAATTGCACAATATAACCATCTATGGCCTCATCGGCATTCAGTTGATATACTTTTCGCAGTAATTCTTCCTCTGAAGTATCTTCTGGAAGATGGATCAAGGTCGATTCGAACCCGATTTTTTTACAGGAACGCACCTTGCTGCCCACATAGGTTAAACTAGCACCATCATTACCAACCAAAACAGCTGCCAAGTGGGGCACTTTCTCGTTGCGTTCCCTCATCTGGGTTACCTCAACGGTGATTTCTTCCTTAATCTGATTCGAAATTTTTTTTCCGTCCAGTACTATCATGGCAATATGCTGTTGTTGTTCCTATCCTCTACCAAATGGAGGAGTTCAGTATCATTAGTAATTCAAAAAATTTTCTTGAGTATTTAAGGCTTATTTCATTCCTTTCATACCTCCACCCATCATCTGCATCATCTTTTTACCACCACCACCTTGCATCATCTTCATCATTTTGCTCATTTGGTCAAATTGTTTCATCAATTGATTGACCTCTTGAATGCTACTACCACTACCTGCGGCAATACGCTTTTTTCTACTCGAATTTAATTTAGCGGGGTGTGAGCGCTCATCGGGAGTCATCGAATGAATAATCGCTTCGATATGCTTGAAGGCATCATCATCAATATCCATACCCTTCATGGCCTTACCTACGCCGGGAATCATGCCCATCAAATCTTTGATGTTTCCCATTTTTTTAATCTGCTGTATCTGGCTTAAAAAATCGTCAAAACCGAATTTGTTCTTAGCGATTTTCTTTTGAATACGGCGTGCTTCTTCTTCATCAAATTGCTCCTGTGCCCTTTCCACCAAAGAGATTACATCACCCATTCCTAAAATACGGTCGGCCATTCTAGAAGGATGAAAAACATCAATGGCTTCCATCTTCTCACCCGTACCAATAAACTTTATAGGCTTGTCAACTACTGATTTTATTGAAATAGCCGCGCCACCACGGGTATCGCCATCTAATTTTGTGAGGATGACCCCATCAAAATTCAATACATCATTAAAAGCCTTTGCTGTATTCACGGCATCCTGCCCTGTCATGGCATCTACAACAAATAGCGTTTCTTGTGGCCGAACTGCCTTATGAATGTTTGAAATCTCATTCATCATTTTCTCATCCACCGCCAAACGACCTGCAGTATCTATAATGACAATATTATACCCTTCTGACTTCGCCTTTGCTACACCTGCCTTGGCTATAGCCACAGGATCGTTGTTACCGCGATCCGAATATACTTCTACCCCTACTTGCTCACCTACGATATGCAATTGGTCAATAGCGGCAGGACGATATATATCACAGGCCACTAGTAAAGGTTTTTTAGATTTTTTGACTTTTAGGTAATTGGCCAATTTACCTGAAAAAGTAGTCTTACCCGAACCCTGAAGGCCCGACATTAGAATTATAGATGGATTGCCCGAAAGGTCAATGCCCTCGCTTTCGCCGCCCATAAGTTCAGTAAGCTCGTCTTTAACGATCTTAATCATTAATTGGCCGGGTTGCAATGAGGTCAATACATTTTGACCCAGTGCTTTTTCCTTGACCCTATTGGTAAACTCTTTGGCTATTTTAAAGTTAACATCGGCATCCAACAAAGCCCTTCGGACTTCTTTGGTTGTTTCCGCAACATTTATCTCTGTAATCTGCCCATGCCCCTTAAGGACGTGAAGGGCTTTATCTAGCTTTTCACTTAAATTATCGAACATCGTTTCCCGTCATTTTGAAGAAAAGCAAATTTAATGATAACTAAAAGAAAGGAGGGGTGCTGGCGAGAAAAATATGCTATAAACCTGAGTTCGACCTAATCTTTGTATACAGTTTAGGTCGAATTTAGGTTATTAAATCCATTGATGAAAATAAAAAAAGAGCACCCATCTTTCGTTGAGTGCTCTTTTTGGGGAATGTGGGGCAAAAAAGGTTTTCTATTTTTCGAAAATGAGCGAATCGGTTCCACCATTTCCTCCGCTGACATCGATTAGCGTTATCTTGTTATCCGAGTATTTTTGTATACTCCAATCGTCTGATAACTCTTCAAAAATATCAGGAGTTGCGAAGAAAATATTAAAATCTATATCATCATCGATACTATCATCATTACTAGTACTTGAATCACTAATAGACCATGCCCCTGATACTGCGGTATTGCCATTAGTAACACCCAAGGTGCCATCTGCATTAAAGGTAAAGACATAGCCATTATAATCACTCGTCTCTTCTTTGTCAGTATCAAAATAGTAGGTAATGTGCCAATCTCCACTTGTTACCACCTTTTTAATTGCTGCAATATCTGCCACTGTGATTATATCATCAGTATTAGAGTCATTCGTACTACAAGAGTTGAGTACGTTAAAAACCGATAACACCACAATTAGGTAAAAAAATTTGTTTTTCATATGTTCATCTTTTGATTGTTATTCGCTGAATTAGAGACTATTCAAAAAGTCAAAATCAGTTATCTTTACGACGCATTCGACTGTAGACCTAGACAAAGTGAAGCAATCTGTTACTCAATTACAAGTAACAGATTGCTATGTGCCTCGCAAAAACGTTAAACTATACTTTATGAACGTTCTTTCTCATCACTTACTGTCTTTCAAAAACCAGTATATCAATACTACCGTCACCGCTAACATCTTTTAATTCGATACGATTATTGGTGATCGAAACAAAGTGCCAATCATCGGTTAAACTTCCGAAGGGGTCATCTTCACCAAGATTCAGATATACTTTTAATTTGCTGTCATGATTTCTTAAAACTCTCCAAGCGCCATCCAAAAGAGGGTCTTGGTTCTCCGAAACCGTGATTTTATGTTCCGGTAAAAAGGAGAAATCATATCCTACGAAATCGGCTGTTTTATTCTCATCATCTTCGATATATTTCGCAATCATCCAAGATCCGCCCATCATCGTATTTCGTATCTCGGTTACATCACCATCATCAGAATTATCATTACAGACCCTTTGTAATATAAGCTCATAATCAGTTCCAGGAATCTCAAATTTCAAACGATCATTCCTAAGGTTCATCAGGGGCCATTCAAAGCTCACTCCGGGTTCTTGCCCCATTGTAATCGCCATTACTAGACGGCCTTGTCCGTTGGTCGTGATTTCCCAGCTACCCTCAGAGCTTACATCATTATTGCTCAAGGTAATTACGCCCTCGCCCATAAATTTGAATTCATAACCTAATAGTCTTCGAATCTCCTCACCATCGACCTTCACTTTCTTAATTACCCAACTACATTCTCTTAGCACTTCTCTTAAGGTCGTAGGGTCATAATTAAAAATATCGCAGGCGCTGTTCATAATAATCTTATCACCATCGCCTTCGTACAATTTAATCTTACCCTCTCCAATTTCATATACGACCCACTCAACGTTAAAATCGACCAATACATCAAATTCCATTTTTAGAAGCATCCCGTGGTCAGATACCCGGGTACCCCAGCTGCCGTTAATTACATTGCCCACTCTATCTTTCACGACGACAGAACCATCATCAGTAAAAGCCATTAAGTATTCGAAATATTGCTCTGTCTGATTTATACCATTCCTATGAATTTCATGTATTAACCAAGGACATTTTACCAAAAGTTTTTCCAAACGTTCCTGAGTGAAATCATCGTCATTATAATCGTCATCGTCATCCTCATCACAGGCATCTTTGGCACTTTCGATTGCTGCCGCCAATTCTGCATTATTGTGTACACTTATCTCAGTGCCGTCATATACGTTCAATACAATCGGAAAATCAATGCTGATTAAATCAGTACCGTCTAGGCCAGCAAAGAAACGTCTCAACTCCCTGTCACTCTCAACCGTAACACTAGCCGTTTGCACTTCTTTGGTATCAAAAGTAAAAAGTGTAATGGGGTAGACAAAATCGATACATTCAATATCATCATCGTCTCCACCTTCAATACAGTGTTCAGCAAGCCGCCGTAGGTCTTCTTTACCATTTATAGTGATTTCGGAGTAGTCAGCAATGGTAATGGATATGGGGAAAAGGATTTCCAATAAGTCGTCATCGGTATCGACAGCATCAAAAATCTCTTCTATCAATTTCAAATCCTCGATCGAATCAATAGTGATTACCAAGCCGTTTACTTCAACAGTATAAGGAAAACGAATATCGAAACAACTGGATCCGTCTACAATATTATCATGAGACCCATCATTGGAAGATATATCTTCAATCAACTTGGCCGTAGAGGAACCGGCTAAAATAGATTCTTGTTCATTGCCATCGGGCAACTCCTCAAATTCGGATTGACAAGAGCTAAAACTTAACGCTAGCACTAACAAGCTTACGTACATCGTGTAATTCAAAAACTTTTTCATAACGATTTGGATTTTTTTTGTTCGTATGAACATAAAACAACTAACTTTAAAAATACCCTACCCATTTTCTAGTTTTTTTAAAATATCTTTGGTATAAAACCAGCCCATTGAGTATTACTATGAATGACAACGTATGTGAGGAAGAAGTGTATACTTCTCTCTTTATGGCTAACTCCAAAACGGTTTTTAACTATATTTATTATAAGTTCGGCAATGAGGAAAAAGCCTATGATGCCGTGCAGGAGGCTTTTATAAAACTTTGGGAAAACTGTGCCAAAGTATCTCCTGATAAGGCGAAGTCTTATGTTTATACCGTAGCGAACAATCTTTATCTAAATGTTATAAAGGCCGAAAAAGTGCGATTGAAGTATGCCGACAAGACGCTGAAGACCACAAATGAATCACCAGAGTTTATTTTGGAAGAAAATGAGTTCAAGGAAAAACTGGACAGGGCACTTGACAGATTACCCGATAACCAACGTACTACTTTTTTATTGAATCGGATAGATGGAAAAAAATATGCAGAGATTGCAGAAATGCAAGGCGTAAGCGTCAAAGCTATTGAAAAACGAATGCATTTGGCATTAAAGGCCCTTAGGAAACAGATTGATGGGATTTAGTTGAAGGTTGAGGGTTAAATCAGTTTTTTACAACTATACTCACACGTATAGAAATTCGGGAATTTAGGCAAATTTATTTTTTTCTTTGCCAAGGCAAAATTTTTAAGCATAGCCGTAGCTACGGTTTAAAATTTTAAGGCAGGAAAAGGGAAAAAGAAAGAGCATTAAAACCGAAAGTTGATATGTGATGAGTATATACACCAAATTAAAAGTAGGGTTTTTTAAAACTCAATTGTTATAGCGATGTAAAGCATAGAAATGATGCAAGAAAATTATTTAGCAAAATGGCTCAACAATGAGCTCACCGATTCGGAGCTCACAGAATTCGAAAAATCGGATGAGTATGCTTCCTATCAGCGGATCATAGAGACCTCCAATACCTTGGAGGCACCAGATTTTGATGCGGAGGAAGCAATGAAGGCATTAAAGAACAAACGCACTTTAAAAGAGACCAAGGTAGTGCAATTGCAGCCGTTTAAAAAGTTCTTACAAATTGCAGCTGCTGTGGCTGTTCTTCTTGCTGGTTCTTATTTTTATCTGAATGCAATGGATAAAAATTTCACGACCCAATATGCCGAAAATAAAGAAATAACACTTCCTGATACCTCTGAAATTATCTTGAACGCAGATTCCGAAATTTCATATAATGAAAAAAAATGGAACAAAGAGCGAAACGTATCTTTAGACGGTGAAGCCTTTTTTAAGGTAGCCAAAGGAAAACGTTTTACGGTATCTACAGATAATGGCCTAGTTACCGTTTTAGGCACCCAGTTCAATGTTGAGAACCGTAAGGGGTTTTTTGAGGTTACTTGTTTTGAAGGTCTAGTAAGTGTTACCTTTAAAGGAAAAGAGATTAAACTGTCCGCCGGCACTTCCTTTATGGCCATTAATGGCACCATAATAGAAACTGATGCGCCAAATACCAATGTACCGACTTGGTTAAACAATGAAAGTACGTTTAAAAGTATTCCTCTGAAATATGTTTTAGACGAGTTTCAAAGACAGCATAATATTACTGTTGAAACTAAAAATATCGATATTGACCAATTATATACGGGCACCTTTAGCAACACAAATACCGATTTAGCGTTACAGAGCATAAGCGTTCCCTCTCAAATAAAATTTACATTAGAAGGGAATAAAGTGTTATTCTATGCCGAAAACGCACCATAAATACCTTACATCTTTACTATTTCTCTTATTAGTATTGCTTTTCTTGAGCCATGGAATCGCACAAGATATACCGGTACAAAAAAAGATGCTTATTTCTTATATCCAAGAACTGGAAAGCACATTCAATATAAAATTCTCCTATGTTGATGACGATATACGGCATATTCAAATCATTGCACCTAAAGGTATAGTTCTTGAGGAGGTTATAGCCGATATTCTGAACCAGACCCAAATAAAAATACAAAAACTCAACGAACGCTATTATACCGTATCAAAGAGTACGACCGTTGATATTTGTGCCATTGTATTAGATAATTTTAAAAATAACACCCTTAGCGGGGCAAGCATAGAAATTTTAGGAAGTAGTATTGGTGTAATTACAAACAAAGACGGTGCCTTTTCTTTTAAAAATATACCACGAAAGGCCATCATTCAAATCAAATACTTAGGTTTTAAACCCCTTTTTATTACCGCCCAGGAGTTAGCAAATTCCGAGCCATGCACTACCCTTTTATTGGCACAGAGTTATCAGCAACTCGAGGAAGTAATCATTTACCAATTTCTGACTACAGGACTCATAAAACAAGCCGATGGTAGTATTGAATTGAACACTGCCCAGTTTGGCATTCTACCTGGCTTGATAGAGCCTGATGTATTGCAAACCCTACAGGCACTGCCTGGCATCAAGAGTATTGACGAAACCGTCTCTGATATCAATATCAGAGGCGGATCCAACGACCAAAACCTTATCTTATGGGACGGGATAAAAATGTACCAGTCAGGTCATTTTTTTGGACTAATCTCTGCTTTCAACCCCTATTTGACCGACAAGGTCACCTTGATCAAAAACGGTACCAGCGCTCAATACGGAGACGGGGTCAGTGGCGTTATCGATATGCGGACAAAGAATACTATTGGAGATGCTCTTTGGGGAGGAGCCGGCTTCAATTTGATTAGCGGTGATGTCTTTGGACATCTCCCCATCGGAAATTCATTGGCATTTCAATTTTCTGCTCGGCGTTCTATGACCGATTTCTTTAACACCCCGACCTATGACAAGTTTTTTGACAAAGTTTTTGAAGATAGTCAGGTAACAAGAAACAGCAATTTTTATTTTTACGACTTTACGGGAAAAATACTCTATGATATAAACCCTGACCAAAAAATTCGATTCAGCTTTATCAACATTAATAACAAGCTAGATTATAGTGAAACCAATGAAGACAGTTTCAGAAGCACTCAAAGCACATTGAACCAAAGCAATATTTCATTTGGCGGCAGCTTGGAAAGTAATTGGAATAACTCATTTTCGACCCTCATAAACGCCTACTACACAAAGTATAATCTAGATGCGACAAATACGAGTAGTAATTTTCAACAGACCTTATTACAAGGCAATGAGGTTATTGAAACCGCTATAAAATTCGCTAGCGACCTTCAATTGAGCAATACCCTTAATTGGCATAACGGCTATCAACTGAGCGAAACGGGAATCGGAAATAAAACCGATGTAACCCAACCGCCTTATAAAAGCAATATCAAAGGTGTATTGAGAACGCATTCTCTATTTTCAGAAATCGGTTATGAATCTCCTAATGAGAAATTGAAAGCCAGAGGCGGCGTTCGCCTGAACTATTTTAAAGATCTAAAAACCTATAAAACTTTTGAAGAATTCATTGTCGAACCTCGAATGAACGTCAATTATACGATCGCGAAAAACTTCAAGGCCGAAATACTGGGTGAATTTAAAAGCCAGGCCACGAACCAAATTGTTGATTTAGAGCAAAATTTTTTAGGTATCGAAAAACGACGTTGGATACTATCTGATAATGATTCGCTACCCATCACAGAAAGCAAACAGCTATCTCTGGGTTTTAATTATGACCATCACAGTCTTTATATAGGTATAGAAGGGTTTTACAAAGAAGTAAAGGGGATTAGTGCCTCAACACAGGGGTTTCAAAACCAAGATCAATTTAACGGAGAAATCGGCAAATACGATATTAGGGGTATCGAATTTCTTATCAATAAAAAAACAGCCAATTACAGTACCTGGCTGAGTTATACCTTTAATGTGAACAATTATACCTTTAAAGACATTGAACCGAATCAATTTCCCAATAATTTAGATATTCGGCATACGTTCACATTTGCCGGCACTTATACTTTTAAGGGTATAAAAATTGGAGTTGGATTCAATTATAGAACCGGAAAGCCCTATACCCAACCTGATAACATTAACCCTCTTGACACCACTTTTTTTCCATATCGAATACAGTATTCGGAACCCAATAGCAACAGGCTACCTGAGTACTTTAGGGCTGATGCCTCGGTGATTTATGATTTTAATATCGGTGCTAAAATTAAGGCTTCTGTCGGAGCCTCGGTTTTAAATTTTACCGATCGCATAAACATTCTGAACACTTACTACCGACTAAGCCCCGACAATGAGATTGAAAGGGTAAAGAACATTTCTTTGGGTCTGACCCCCAACGTGAATTTTAGAATGCGGTTTTAGAAGATTCACTCTAGCATCTTCTTTAAAAACCAAAATTGAGCATTCTTCGTATGATTTCAAACAGTTCTGGAAATTGACGTTTGAATTCTTGTGGTGTCTCCACAAAATTCTCGACCGATACCGCGAAAAATTCATGCACATTGGTTTTACCGTAAGATCTGAAATATGCTGTACTATCTATTTTTGAAATAAAATCTGGATTCGAAAACAAGCGCTTAATTTTTCGCATTCCGATTATAAAAATATAGGAACGAGAATACAACTTGTTTTTTACATTAAAACTTAGGGCATGCGCAAACTCGTGTACAGCCAAATTAATATTATCATTAGGTATTATAAACCCCTGTATCAGTTGTTCAGCCGAAAAAACCAGTGTTTTTAAGCTTGGGTTATATTCTCCGTAATGTTTTTGCCTAGTTAATCTAGAGTAGTATTCAGTAGGATAAACTAGTATTTTCTGGATAGATAGTCTCATAAAATCGCTCATTCCTAAAGTGAGCATCACAGCAGTTGCACTCAACAACAACACGATTTTATCCCTATCAACCTGAGTTCGACCTAAGATTTGTGTACAGTTTAGATGCTTTTTTATTCAATTCGAAGCTGAATTTTAGAAATACTAACGGGTTAATTTGATAAAATTAGGCGAGAAGTGGAAAAAAATCATCAAATCCGAAGGAAATACAGATAAAAGGCAATCTTATCATGTAAAATTTT
>JASFYU010000143.1:0-4281 GCA_045046905.1 Flavobacteriaceae bacterium
AAAGGAGATGAAATAGTTTTGAGAAATTTGTTTTGAGGATAATTATAACCACTACAATTTGATACGATGATAAAAATTAGAAATGAAAAACTTTTAAAGAACAGTATTGTACTGCTGCGTCTTTTCATTGGGTGGCACTTTTTATATGAGGGTGTCATAAAGCTGTATAATCCAAGTTGGACCTCCTTTGGGTATCTCGCCTCTGCACAAGGTCCTTTTCGCTTCTTTTTTCAATGGATGATCAGCGAACCATTGATTGCTGTTGCGGATTGGTTGAATATCTTAGCGCTTATTTTTGTTGGTATCACCTTGATTTTAGGGGTGTTTGAGAAGTGGGGCCTAGGAGTCGCTATTGGCTTGTTGGCAATGTATTATTTGGCGCACCCTTCCTTTCCTTGGGTGGCACAATTAAATGTGGAAGGAAGTTATTGGTTTATAAACAAGAATCTTATCGAGTTGATGGCCTGTGTTGTTATATATCAAATTCCTACAGCGGATTATTTTGGAATTAATAAGGTTTTGAGAAAAAGCAAAGAACTAACTAAAACATAAATCTTATGAAATGGACAAGAAGAGATGCACTTAAAGGCTTGGGCGGAATACCCATTCTAGGTGCGGTATGGTGGGCAGGGGCAGCAAGAACTGTAGCTCAGAAAAGAGAGCGTTCAGAAATATTGGAGCAATTGAATATACGGCCTTCATTGCCTTCGGCAGTGCCAAAAATAGATGGAGAATCTATTAGAATAGGCATTGTAGGCTTTGGTATAAGGGGAGAACAGCTATGTCGCTCCATGGGCTTTGCTACAAAGCAGTGGTTGGTTGATATGAAGAATGCCGTCGATGAAAACCCTAAGCATACTGCATTGAAAGATTTTTTGGCCCAGGAACAGTTGAATGTTAAACTGGTGGGTGTCTGTGATGCATTTGATGTGAGAGCCGAAAAGGTAATCGATTCTTTTTCGACCCCTGAGAGCAAGCTCAAAAGATATAAGACTCATCAAGAAATGATTCGAAGTGGTCTTGTGGATGCTATTATTATTGCTACGCCTGATCATTGGCATGCCCCTATGGCGATTGATGCACTGGAAAATAATATTAATGTGTATGTCGAAAAACCTATGACTCATACCGTTACTGAGACCTATGATTTAAGAGAGGCCGCCAGAAAATCAAATGCAGTTTTACAGGTAGGGCATCAACACCGACAGACCTTGAGTTTTCAAACCGCTCAGGATATCATCGAAAAAGGAGTAGTGGGCCATATCTCATTGGTACAAACCAATACCAACAGAAATGACGATAATGGTGCTTGGAATTATGATATTCATGAGAAAGCTAATCCGCAGACCATTGACTGGAATATGTTTCTGGGATCGGCCCCTAAAATACCCTTTAATAAGAATCACTTTTTTAGGTGGCGAAAATGGTGGGCCTATGGATCCGGTTTATCAGGAGATTTGTTGACCCATGACTACGATCGCCTCAACTGCGTTCTGAATATGGGTATTCCCAATTCCATAATGGCTTCAGGGGGTATATATACCCATCATGATGGTCGTGATGTGCCAGATGTTTTGCAGGTAAATATGGAATTCCCGAATTTCAGTACGGGCAGCAGTAGATCAAAAGGGGTTGAAAAAGGAATGACATTTGTGTATAGTGCTACCCTTGGCAACGGGTTTAATCGCCCCACTTTACTAATGGGGCATGATGCTACCATGGAGTTGGGCAATAAATTGACCATATGGCCCGATTCTAGGTCTACAAGGTATGCTGATATGATTGAGGCAGAAAAAATGAATGCTAAGACACCTATTTACCAGTACAATCCCGGCGCTAATATTGCAGATGGTGTTTCTTCTGCAACGTCTAAATACTTCGCAGACAAAGGACTTATGTGGACCTATATCAATGGGCAAAGAGTAGATTCTACAATGCTACATTTACGCGAATGGTTGAATGGTATCCGCAATGGCGGAAAAGTAAGTTGTGGCATCAATGAAGGGTTTGAAGAGGCTATTAGTGCACATATGACAGGCCTTTCTTATAAATTGGGAAGAAAGATAGCGTGGGATGCTTCAAAACAAAAGATAGTGCCAATCGATGGTATTGATTTTGATGAGGTATTGCTTTCGAGTACATAAAATATCGGCATATCGTATACTGTTTAACGCTGGTTTGGTAAAGATTACAGCTTTCTTGGCCGGGTCAGAAAATAAGAAGTATAAAATAAAAGGGTATAGGTCACGCCTGATAAATATCATGTTATTTGCACTTTATGTAGCCTAAATTTGAGTAATTCATTATCCTATAGTCATGGAACTCAAAAAGAACCCTAAGGTAGATTTAAATCGAGATAGCGGCCTTTATTTTGTGATTGGCCTTACCATTGTCTTATTCCTTACATGGAGGGCATTGGAGTATAAAACGTATCAAAAAGACAATGTGGTGGTTGAACTAATGAATGTCACCGATGATCTAAAAGAAGAAGTTCCCATTACCGAAGCCATAAAGACTCCGCCGCCACCGCCGCCCCCTTCAGCTCCTGAAATAATAGAGATTGTGGAAGACGAGGCCGAAATCGAAGAGACCATTATTGAGAGTACCGAGATAAACCAAGAAACGGTTGTTGAAGCCATGGAGGTCGATGATGTAGTCGTTGAAGAAATTGAGGAAGAAATTTCAGTGCCTTTTTCAATTATCGAGAATGTGCCTATATTTCCAGGTTGCGAGAAAAAAAAGGGAAACGATAAGCGTAAGGCTTGTTTTCAAAAGAAAATACAGGAGCATATTATTAAAGAATTTAAATACCCACAGATTGCTGCTGAAATGGGTATTCAAGGGCGCGTATATGTACACTTTATAATCGACACCAAAGGTAGTATAACAAGTGTAAGAGCAAGGGGGCCGGATGCGGGATTGGAGAAGGAAGGGGTTCGTATTGTATCTTCCTTGCCTAAAATGACCCCTGGAATGCAAAGGGGTAGGGCAGTTCAAGTACCCTACAGTATTCCGATTAGCTTTAAGTTGGCGAAATAGAAGATCTAAGAGTTCAGGTATTGTCTTTTCGGTAATCTGTCAATAGTTGTGGGCCTTCTAATAAAATTCGGACCACTTTTAAGGTGCCATCCTCTGTTGTAGAAATTTGCCATTTGATTAAAGATATTTTGCCGCCTTCGATTTCTATTCCAGTAATGCTTCTTGGGTGTACACAGCTACCATCATTGAAAAGGGGAATATCACCTGGTTCTGGAAAACGAGGCCTATGTGTATGGCCTATTATGGTTATGATGAGGTCATTGCGTAATATCCATTTCTTTATCCGTTTCTCGACCTTGATTAATTCCTTGTGATTCTTAGCAGGACTAGTAGGATCAGCAATGCCCCATATTTGTAAAGGTTTCCAAAGAACACGGACCAAGAAACGGCTCCATCGCCAAAAAGTGTAATTCCACCAATCGCCCTGATGACCATGTGTTAAAAATATTTCCTGTTGCGTTTCGGTATGTTTTAAAACAATACCTTCATTGTAGCTTATGCCCTCAAAAAGCGCTTTGTCGGTATCCTCGATGGGTTCAAAATAGCTAGATAAATGCTCTTGAACATATTTCGGATCCTTATAGACCATATCGTGGTTACCCCATATCATATGTAAGCTGTTATCTAGATAGTAAAGCCTTAACAGTTCATACACATTTTTATGGGCCTCGAAAATAGATTCAAAATACAGGTTTTCCCAAAGTTCGTCTCCGTCACCAAGTTCGCAGTATTGAAAACCCTTCTTGTAATAGAACTTTAGCGCATGATAATAGATGTTTCGGTTATTGGCAAAATCATCTGCAAAACTGTTGTCGCCCCTATGGCAATCACTAAATAAAATAAACTTTGAACTATCATCGAAGGCTACCGTTTTGGCATTCTTATATGCTCTTGATAACCTAAAGTTCGATGACATAAATTAAAATTTCATAAATATCCGAAAAATAGAACATACTTCATTACAATCATCATAAGTTTCCTTTAACAAAAATCTGTAGTTTGTTTTGTAATTTTGTGACTTAAAATGATACTAATAGTTTTATGAAGGTAAATAACAATATAGAGTTACCAATAAAACAGCTCATAAGCTTTAATAAGTTATTGGAGTACTATGATGTAATGGCTAAAAGTGACGATGCTTTTTTAGCAGCGAAAGCAAAACGTATCTTGGAAGCCCAGGCACCTTATCCTGAACTTAGAGATGGTTTTTCTGACATGTCTCTTTTAAAGAAGCATAAAGAG
>JASFYU010000144.1:0-6643 GCA_045046905.1 Flavobacteriaceae bacterium
CTAGCACAAACAAAGGATACTGATCAACCTAATCGGTGGAAGAAATTTTTAAATTATTATCAAGGCCAGTTAAAAGAATTATCTGATACGTATACTCCTGATTTATATTGGTTCGATGGTGATTGGGAGCACAATTCTGCGGAATGGCAAGTGCCTAAAGTAAGGAAAATGCTGTTAATCAAGAATTCGAATACAATTATTAACTCTAGACTTCGAGGTCAAGGCGATTATGCCACACCTGAACAAGATATGCCGATAACCCGGCCTGAAAATAAATACTGGGAGCTTTGTATGACGATGAATAATTCATGGGGCTATCAAAAGAATGATCACGATTATAAAACAACAAGCCAGTTTATTGGAATTTTAGCCGATGTGATTGGGAATGGAGGAAACCTATTGTTAGATATAGGGCCAAAGGCAGATGAAAGTATTCCTAAAGAACATTTTATGGCCCCACCACGCTGTCTAAAGACCATACAATGCTTTATTTATTTATTTATTAAAGGTAACCCGAAAGGAGAGGTGGTTGTACGTTGGTTAAAAAATAAAATCAATCGAATTTGGGTCGTCGGACAAGGGTCTAAACTGTCTTATAAAGTAGTAGAAAAAGTATATTGGAGTTATTATCCGGGAATAACCTATATCAATGTTCCTGAACATGTGCTTGATGAACAAATGACCGTTCTTGCAATTTTATTGGATGGTAAGATAGATTTGTATCGCGAAGATGGCGCTGTAATAGAAAGTAATTAATAAAATAGAAAATTAATTGAGATGAAAAATTTTAAGTATACAGTTTTGTTTGCCATGCTAGCCCTATTTACGGCATGCGAATCAGAGGAGCTTCAAACAACTCCTCCCAATATTGTTCTTTTCCTCGTCGATGATATGGGCTGGCAAGACACTTCAGTACCATTTTGGGAACAAAGAACAGCATTCAATGAGATTTATAGTACCCCAAATATGGAAAGGTTGGCCAAAGAGGGAATGAAATTTACCCAGGCCTATGCAACCCCGGTCTGTTCACCAACACGGGTAAGTCTTATGACGGGTATGAATACGGCACGCCATCGTGTAACGAATTGGACCTTGTACAAAGATTCTATTCAGTCTATGGAAAAAAATCATCCATCACTTGAATTTCCGATGTGGAACGTAAACGGAATGAGTCCTGTTTCAGGAGACCCTAAAGCAGTACATGCCATGCCCTTGGCACAGGCCTTACATGATGTGGGTTATTTTACTGTACATTCAGGTAAGGCACATTTAGGGGCAATAGGTACACTAGGAGAAAACCCCTTGAATTTAGGTTTTGATCTAAATATTGCCGGTCATGCCGCCGGAGCGCCGGAGAGTTATTTGGGTCATGATAATTTTGGTAACGGAAAAAAAGGCAAAGAAGTTTGGGCGGTCCCTGGATTGGAAAAATATCATGGCAAAGATATCTTTCTGACTGAGGCTATTACTCTAGAGGCCATCAAGGCAATGGACTCCGCCATGACCACCCAACAACCCTTTTTTCTTTATATGTCCCATTATGCCGTGCATACCCCAATTATGGGTGATAGTCGTTTTGAGCAAAAATATCTTGAAAAGGGAATAGATTCCGTTGAAGCTAAATATGCGTCGATGGTCGAAGGTATGGATAAGAGCTTGGGCGATATTATGGATTATTTGGAACGGAAGAATATTGCCGAAAATACTATTATTCTTTTCATGTCAGATAATGGTGGCTTAAGTGCGCATGGCAGGGGAGGCGAACGGCACACCCATAACAAACCTTTAGCAAGCGGTAAGGGGTCTATGTATGAGGGTGGGATCCGTGAACCCATGCTGGTGAAATGGCCGGGCAAAACCACCCCAGAATCGGTTTCTGACTATCAAGTGATTATCGAGGATTTTTATCCAACTATTTTAGAAATGGCAGGTATTGATAGTTTGAAAACGGTTCAAATTATTGATGGCAAGAGTTTTACCTCAGTTCTGAAAGGAGAGAACGACTATTCGGAAGAGCGTCAGTTGGTTTGGCACTATCCCAATAATTGGGGTGTAAGCGGTCCTGGTATCGGAGCTGCAAGCACCATACGTAAGGGAGATTGGAAATTTATTTATTTTCATGCCGATAGACGAATGGAATTGTATAATATCAAAAATGATATTGGAGAATCTCAAAATTTAGTTGAAGAAAACCGAGAAAAAGCGAAAGAACTCGCTGAGGCATTGACCCGCTATTTGCAGGCGGTAGATGCCCAAATGCCTATTGATAAGAATACAGGAAAACAGGTTGAATACCCAATAGCACTGTTGGCAGAATAAAAAACAAACATTTGATTATGAAGTATTTGAATTTAAAGTCATACATAGTATTCCTTATTATTTTTATTTCGGTTTCCTGTACACAAATTGAACCCCCGAAGCCTATTGGCCCCTTGCCCTCTGAACGTCAGCTGGCATGGCATGCGCTAGAATATTACGCTTTCATCCATTTTAATATGAACACCTTTACCAATATGGAATGGGGTACTGGGGGTGAATTGCCAGAACAATTTAATCCTACGGAGTTGAATACCCGTCAATGGGCGAAAACGGCTAAGGATGCCGGAATGAAAGGTATTATTATCACCGCCAAGCATCATGATGGTTTTTGTCTTTGGCCAACGAAGACTACGGAGCATTCCGTTAAAAATTCACCATGGAAAAACGGACAAGGAGATGTGTTAAAAGACTTGTCAGAAGCCTGTAAGGAATACGGGCTTAAAATGGGGGTGTATCTCTCTCCTTGGGATAGGAACCATGAGGACTATGGCAGGCCTGAGTATGTAGTCGATTTTCATGAACAATTACGTGAATTATTGACCAATTATGGAGACATCTTCGAGGTTTGGTTCGATGGGGCTAATGGAGGATCTGGGTATTACGGTGGTGCCGATGAAACCCGAAAAATAGATAGCAAAACCTATTATCAATGGGATAAGACCATAGCTATTGTACGAGAATTGCAACCCAATGCCGTTATTTTTGGCGATGGTGGCCCTGACATTCGTTGGGTGGGCAATGAAGAAGGTTGGGCGAATGAGACCAATTGGAGTGTTATGCGAAGAGATGAGATATATCCTGGGTGGCCAAGATATAAGGAGTTAAGGTCGGGCCATGAAGATGGTACGCATTGGCTTCCGGCCGAGGTCGACGTTTCTATTCGCCCGGGTTGGTACTACCATCACGCGGAAGATCATCAAGTGAAAACATTGCCCCACTTGCTTGATATTTATTACAATTCAGTCGGTAGAAATGCTTCCTTTCTATTAAATCTCCCTGTAGATGACAGAGGCCTTGTACATGAGGTCGATATAAAGCAATTAAAGGCCTTGCGACAGCAACTTGATAAAGATTTTGCCCTTGATCTGGCAAAGGGAAATAAAGTAGGTGCCTCCGATGTTAGAGGAAATAGTTCTGAATTCGGGGCAGAGAAGGTCAATGATGGTAATACAGAAACGTATTGGGCTACGAATGATAATGTTACAAAGGCGACTATCACTATTGAGTTTGAATACCCCACTGAGGTAAACCGGATGCTACTCCAAGAATATATACCCTTGGGGCAACGCGTTAAGGCATTTGTTATCGAAGCTGAGGTGGAGGGCAAATGGATTGAAATTGATGGGCAGACAACCATCGGTTACAAACGAATTTTACGATTTAATACGGTGAAAGTTAGTAAAATACGAGTGATTTTCTTGAATGCCAAGGCAGCCTTGGCCATTTCGAATATTCAATTATACCGAGCGCCAAACTTGTTGACCATTCCTCGGATAAAAAGAAATAAAGATGGTCGGGTTAGCTTGTTGGTTTCCGATAAGAACGTTGACGTATATTACACCCTAGATGGGTCTGAACCTTCAAAGACATCGACCAAGTATGAGAAACCTTTTTTGGTAGATAAACCAAGCTTACTTAAAGCGGTAAGCATTAATCCTGATGATGACCAACGAACAGAATCGGCCGTACGGTGGTTAGATATAGCCAAAAGGGATTGGGAAATTGTCAACACTTCTTCAGGGAATTTAATGGAAACCGAAAAAATGATGGATGATGATCCAAATACTTTTTGGGCAACTGACAAAGAGGTGAAGGGGCCTCAAGAAGTTAGTATTGATCTTGGAAGAGAATATAATTTGACCGGCTTTACATACTGGCCAATTCAGGAAAGATATCCCTTCGGAATCATTACCCAATATGAATTTTCGGTAAGTCAAAATACCGAGAATTGGAAGATCGTAGCCAAAGGTGAATTTGGTAATATAGAGAACAATCGCATTGAACAAAAAGTTCATTTTAATGCAACTGAAGGAAGATATATCAAATTAAAGGCTGTACAAGTGGGTGGTGAGGGTTTTAGAGCTTCCTTTGGTGAAATAGGTGTGATTACAAACTAGGTGAATGTAACCATAGGTTGCTCGTCATAAAAGTTCACCTTTTTTCGAGATTAAAATCAGGAATATTGCCTATCACTTTCATAATAAATAAAATGGTGACCATTAGAATCAGGCAGCTAATTGTCGCTGAAGAATGGAGTCTGTCGAATTTGTTTTTAAGCTTAAGTAGTATTGCTTTCATATTGTATTGTACAAATTTCAGATGAAAAATAGCCTTAAGCTAAAAATTCATTTAAAAATTGTACTAGAGTAATAATGGTATCCAATGCTTACTTTAGTCGAAAGTACCCTTGAATAAATAGATTTTATGACTTATGCTATAAGCAGGGTGCTTTTTGTATCTAAGCCTTCTTCATGTTTATGGCATATAAATTGCCGAGATTACTAGGAAAATCATGAATGAAACAAATAAGCATCCCATTTTCACTGCCAAATCAATAAAATCAAATTTAGCTTTCATGAGTTATTATTTTGTGCGTATAAAATTTATGCAAAGGCAAAGCCCGTTGACAATCTATAAATGAGTGCATATATTGCCAAAGCTGTCAATATAAAACAGGCCCAAGCATAGCCTTTAAAAAAATTCTTGAGTATAAAATTACCCAGATTTCTAAAACCTTCTAGATAAATTTCTTTAATTAGTAATAGTGAATTCATGTTTTTGGAGTTTTATATGGTAAAATTCGTACAATAGCGTGTGTCTGAAAAAGATATTGGTCAAAGTGAATGTTTTGAGGGTAAGCTACATACAGGTTTAGTCGTATACGGTAAAATGATGGTTTTATAAGATGACTGCATATAGTACCCCTGTTATAAAACGCATCTTTGTCGGTTAATTGGTAATCTTGTTGAGGGTTTGGCTAAGAAATCTTCTAAAAGGGTGTTTTTTAGAAACGCAATAACTTTACTAGATTTCTCGCTCTTTTAAAACCTAATAACCTGAGTTCGACCTGATCTTTGTTTACTGTTTAGATGCTTTTTTATTCAATTCGAAGCTAAATAAGAAGGACTAAGGGGTTAATTTGATGAAATTTGGCGAGAAGTGGAAAAAAATCATCAAATCCGAAACTAATGCGGATAAAAGGCAATCGTATCATGTAAATTTTTTGAAATATCTAGATATTCCTTCAAATTTTCCATTTCAAATCGTATCCTTTATTTACATTATGTAGATTAAATCTTAGGTCGAACTCAGGTTAATAAGGCGAAAGGGAAAGTTGATTGAACTGAAGGTTTGTAAAATTGTATTTGATGCTTTTAAGGCAGGTATTATTAAGGTATAACATGATACCTATTTATTATTCTATTTAAGTGTGAGACCCCGCTTCGTTTTAACAGGTTGTGCATACTCATTTTGCATTTTAAGGGGCTTTAAACCACACTAATGGGTTTAATCTCCTAGGTGCTTGCATCGGTTTTAAAATAAAGTATAGGAAGCATACCTCGTGAGCTTGATTTGTTAGACTGCGCTTAGGGTAGTAGAATTCTTGTTGATATTTGGTGTATACTTGGCGGGTATTGATGTTCTAAAACCCTTTACTAACTAGGTCTTGATTCGTCTAGTTATCGGTTGAGGATTCTTCTTGGATTACTGTAGGCTCAAAGGTGGTTTTTATAGGATTATTTGCAGTGTAATCGTCTGAAATTGTTGCGTTTATATCGTCTAAAAAAACATAGTCGGCAATTAAGTCTGCATCATTGTCACAGGATACGGTACTGAGAATAAGAATAAATAAACTAAGAGGAAATACTTTGCGAGCGACTTTTTTCATACAATGATTACTGATATTGTACGAAGCTATTTAAAACAATTAAATAATCGCTGAAATAAGTGATTTTTTCGATGAACTACCAACTTTTGACTATTTTAAATGGTCTATATGGGGTGATACTTTGGGGTGAAGTGAAAATTTTTACGAAAAATAGCCTTATAGTTTTACTATTTTTTCTCCGATTTATTTAGGCTGTCCATCTCTTTTCTATACCTAAGTATGATTAGGGTATCCATTTGCTCGATGATGCTGTCTTGCATTGATTGCCAGTTTCGGGCGTTCATACGGCTTGTAAATACTTGAATGTTGGTCATCCTTTTCATATTGTGCCTGTTTGCCTTCCAGTAGGTTGTGGTGCTTTCTTGATGTTTTAGGTCTTGTAGGTAGATGCCAAGACCGAAGCCAGCAATAATCAAGATTATGATAATCAAAAAC
>JASFYU010000145.1:0-10160 GCA_045046905.1 Flavobacteriaceae bacterium
TTTTTATTGAGTTCGGTTTTTTGCTTATTGGTAACGTTTAAGACAAAATTCGTTTAATGATTTTTAACTTCTAATACTGAAATATAGTCTAATCTGTAAGAATTTCAACTATCTGAATGTAAGTTATTTAGTTAATTTTTCAACAGGCTGAGGAATAGTCTGTCAGATTTTTAGAAATGGCCAGATTTCATAACCCTGCCCGTCAAAGGCAATATCACCCATATACCACATCTCATTTTTACGAAAAATGGTGGGGAGAGTCGACCAGCTTGGGGGGTTCCTGATGTTGAAAGACCACACCCTATATAGAGAGGGTCTTTATCTCCTCATAAATGTCTTGCAAGGTTTCTTGATGAAGTGCTCTTTGTAAGATCGTATGGGTTTACTTACAACTGCTGAATGCTAGTAGTCTGGCTAGGACCATTAAAACCAAATACGTAATGGTATTGCTAGTGTTGCTTTTGTTGTTGGTAGTAATACTGCGCCGTATCAATGTCTTATGATGTTCAAGACCGGTCATTTTCAGCTACCAATATCGAAATGTAGAATAAATAGGGGAGCGGGTCAACTGTTTGACGGGATCAATTGCCAGCCTTCTCCTTTTTGGTGACAGCTTTACGCTTGTAGACGCTTTGCTAATGGTTTTTCCTAGATAAGTACATTGGTGTTTTGATGTGAATGCCTGTCATATTCGAATTCTTAGATGCGGTACAGTCAAACAGTCTTGCATAAAAAAACAAGATTTCGGTAATGATTTATGAAAGTCTGAAATTCACATAGAAATCAACTCATGTATATACTATTTATATACAATGTATATTATTTGTATAGTATAATACAATTATGTAATTTTATGATGTTCAATGTAAAAACTATTTACGATGGGAAGTAAAGCAATGAGTTTCAGATTTGATGAAGATTTAATAAACCGTATCAGAGAAAAGGCAAAAGCACAAAAGAGAAGCCTTACCAATTATCTTGAGGTATTGATGGCCAAGGATGTTGGGAACATTCCTAACGAAGAAACAAAAAAAGCCATTGCAGAAGTACTGGAAGGAAAGAAGCTTGAAGAAATAAAAGATATAGATTCTTTTATGGACGCTCTATAATAGCAATCGAATGTACAAACTGCTGATATCGACCCAATTTAAAAAAGACCTTAAGAAAATAAAGAGGCATCCGAAAGACGAGGCTATTACGAGATCGGTTTTGAAGGTGTTGCAAGAAAAAGGGGTGGCAGGCATTGCGGACAGTATGAGGCCTCACAGATTGAGCGGAGAATATAAAAATAATTGGGAATGTCATATAAAGCCCGACCTATTGGTTATTTGGATTCAAATTGAAGATCCAAAAACAATTAATTTAGTTAGAATTGGTACGCATTCAGATATATTTAAATGAAACATCTATATGTTAAGTTGCCATCGAAGCTGGCAGCTCTTCCGTTTCTAGAGGTGCCCTTACTATAAAAAATTCAGATGTTTGCCTACTCCTTGGTTATATAAGGCTAGCCTTTTCTTTTCCAGCGGTGCCCACCGTTGTAGTAACTTCTTATGCCATAAACTACGGGCAAAATCAATACAAACCACCAATAGTTAAAGGCGGTGGCTGCTGCCCATTCAAAGTATTCTTGCTCTTTAGTTGTTACGAACGCCTGCTGTTTTGAGCCTATAAGAAGGCTATGGTAGTTTTTTTGTTCCGCATTGATATTGAACAGTAGGGTATTATAAACGCTTTGTAAATCACTGCCTTTATATGCGATTACATAGGTGTTTTGACGTGAACGTCCGTTATTTCTAATCTCCGTAAAGGCAACAAATTCAAACGCCCTTCCGTCCTTATTTTTTAAAATAAGGTTTGCTTTTAGATAGGCTATAAATGCATTTTCGAAGGCCGATTTATCTTTGGCAGTCGCAAGGCTAGGGTCAAAGGCAATCAGGGCATTGCGTAGCGACCACGGAAATTCTGCTTCGATCTCGACCGTAGCCTCTTTTTGGGTCAGTTTAAAAAAGGCTTCATCGGCTTCGTGAGCATAGCCCATCGTCATAACTAAACATAATAAGCTGATGCAGAAAAAACCTTTCATTACATACCGATTTTAAAATCTTGGGATGGGGTTCCTTTAAAATACCGGGGAATGCTTGGAAAACCATCGGTAATGATATAATAATAGGTGCCATTGGGGTATTCAGGAGTAATGCCGGTTCTTCCGTTGGCCTCATCCAAGGTACCTAGGCCGTCAATAAATTCATAATCATTGGAATACACACCATTGTATGTATCACAGGGAGCAGTAATGCCATCGCCTGGCCGGTCTCCCGATTTTAATTGATAGCTGGGGGTCATTTCAATAACAGCAGAATTAGTATCGGTAGCCGTGGTATAGGCATATTTATAATAGATAGGAAAGCCATCGGCGGCATAGCCTATGAGGGTCATCTGATTCGTGGGTATATTCAAACGTTGTAGGAACAATAGAGGAGAACCGTGATAATGATACTTGCCCGAGGGTTGTACATGGGCGCTATTACAGTCGAGCCCTAGGTTTACATTGAGGGCTTCTAGATTCCATTCCCAATTTACATTGGCGCTCAATGCCCCTTCGTGCGGAAAGGGTTCCGCTGCCACGGGATCTAATTCAACGCCATTGAACAATAGTCCGAAAGAATACTGAGGTCCGGCATTGGGGCCTGTTCCCGTGCTTGACAAAAGAGCTGTTACTGCACTTGCCAGGACGGGTGTTGTTGTAATACGGTAGGTTTCCGATTGTTCTGTAATCGCATTGGGGTTTAAAGAGCCCGCTCCGCCACCAAAAAGACCTACCTGATGTTCTGGAATACTATTAGAGGTGATGGTGCGTAGGTCTCCAGCAACCGTTTCCTCGTATTGCATTGCAAAGGCCAGCGTTTGATTGCAAGCACCTCGTGAATTGTCCAACACCTGATTGGTCGAACAGTCCGTTTCCATTTCCGTTTCTGAGTCTGTACTATCGCTACACCCATGGGCCAGGGTGGCCAGTAAGACAAGCTGTATAACTGTAGTTTTCATAAGCACTTTATTAAATGGTTTGTGTTAACTCAGGTTTATAATAATTCTCCGAAACCTGCCTCACCGTCAGGCAGGCCTGCCCTTCTCTGGCAGTCTATATCTTGAAGATAGTCGGTTTAAAGAATTTTTTATCGATCGTATTCCTATCTTGATTATTGCCTTATTTCGGCTAATTTTGTTAGTAATTCATTTTTAATAGCCTCGTTCGCATCGCTCAAAGGCAGTTGGTTTGCGTGTAATAGATTGGGACTCTCCAAAGGATTTTGGCTTAGATTATACAGGGCTTCCGTACCAGTATCAAATTTAATGTACTTGTGGGTCTGGTTTCTGATCGTATAATCGGACCCGCCTGAGCTTTTACCGATTTCAGCATATACATAGTCTCTTGTACTACTGTTTTCATCAGTCAACAAGCCTATGAAACTTTGACTGTCATTGGTGTTCGAAACACTGATGCCGGCAATACTGGCAATGGTGGCGAATAGATCGGTCGAATTTATCAAGGCAGCTTCGGTGCTATTGTTGCGGGTAACGCCCTCGCCCGCAATAATCAGGGGTACGTTTATACCGCCTTGGTATACGGTACCTTTGACACGATTGCTATTATATTCTTGTACTACCTGATTGGGACTGCCATTATCTCCTATAAAAATAATAAGAGTATTGTCTAGTTCTTCGGCGTTTAAGGAGGATAGGACCCTACCGATTTCGGTATCCATCGCCTCGAGCATGGCCATATAGTAGGGCAGAGGGTTGGCATCGATACTCGTTTGATTGGAGGATAAGCCCGTTTGCGTATGTAAATTGGCGGGCGGCAAATGAAAAGGGGTATGAGGGGCCGTATAGGCCAGCCATAAAAACCAGGGATCCGATTGCTTATCTAGCCAATCGATGGCCAGATTCGAAAATTTTGTGGTCATATATTCCGTAGAACTTAGCATTTGCCCGTTCTCGGTGAAATTCCAATCCGTATAGGACTGTGCTGCTCCGCTCAATAGTCCGGCATAATAACCAACACCCATGGTATTTGGGTGACTGGCATTAGTTGATAAATGCCATTTTCCAATAAGGGCATTGCTATACGTGCTGTTATCGGTCAAATAGTCTTGAAGTGAGGTTTCGGAAGTAGAAAGTACATCACCGACCTGGGTCATATTAATTCGAAAGCCATATTTTCCTGTCAGTATAGCCGAACGCGTAGGCGTACAGGTCGGGTTTGCCCAAAAATTAGTAAATCGAATGCCCGTATCAATTAGGTTCTGAATATTGGGCATTATAGGTTTAGTAGAACCCAGGGCATAGCCGGGGGTAGCATCCAAGCCCATATCATCAGCAATTATCAATAATATGTTGGGCTTTGACGTATCGGCGGGACTATCACTTTGACTATCATTTTTAGCGCAGGACGAAACAAAAAAACCGCTTAGTACAATAAGTATTGAGATGAGTTTTCTGTTCATATTGCAATTTTAATGATACCTATAAGACTATCTTTCTTTCTAAAAGTTTAATCGCTGGGCGATAGCCACCCTTATTGAGGGGCCTCATTGGATAATCTTATTGAAGGTTTAACCGCCTGCCAGCGGGCAAGTTCCTTCTCGTTCCTATAGCTATCGGAATGATTACTGTTTTTTCTTTTTCAATGCCTCGCTGTTAGCCAAGCTTGTCTTGAGAGTATTAACTAGCTTCTACTTGTCAAAAACGATTTAAAACAAAATTTGGTATACATATTTAGTTAAGATTAAGTTAGGATATTGTTGACTGTAAGGGGTTTATGTAGATTTTTAGCGGTAGCTGAATCCTCTTTTCCTGCTAGGGTTAGTAAACCACCTTGGGTTAAGCCTGCGTGACGGCAAGGCAGGCCGTCCACGAAGTATTAAGAAGAAAATTTTCATATTTCGACGCAGTCTCGATTCTGATCGGGAGGGTATGAAACCCACAATGTGAAAATAAAAGGCTGTATAGCTGTATCAAATTGTTTTACTTTGCAGAAGACCTAAAATTGAATGTATAAAACGAACATGAATTTTTTTAATCCCTCATTGAGGGTTTAACCTGCCTGCGGCAGGCAGGCTTGCCTCGAAATGAAAAATGTTTTTTCGGAAGCATACCTCGTACCCTTGAGTCGAGGTTGTTGATTCGAAAAATACACCTATAGTGTATGATTAAAGTAAACTACCTCGATGCAAGCATACGAGGCATTAAAAGGAACAAACTTTAACATTTTGATGCAAGCATCGGAGTATTAAACCCACTAGTGGGAATAAATTTATGGGAGAACGCGTGTACCGAAGTGGTTATATGGGGTCTCAAATTTTGAAATAGTTTTTACCGATTATAAAATTTTAAACACATGAAAAAGCCCAACTGGAAAGTTGTCAAGGAGTTTGAAGATATCACCTATAAAAAAAGTGATGGGGTGGCCCGTATTGCCTTTAATCGCCCCAATGTGCGTAATGCCTTTCGGCCCAAGACCACATCTGAGCTGTATCAGGCCTTTTATGATGCTCAAGAAGATACCTCGATTGGGGTGGTACTACTTTCTGGTGAGGGGCCTTCAACAAAAGACGGGGTGTATTCTTTTTGTAGTGGCGGTGACCAAAGGGCTAGGGGAGAGCAAGGGTATATTGGCGAAGACGGTATGCATCGCTTGAATATCCTCGAAGTACAGCGATTGATCCGTTTTATGCCCAAGGTGGTTATTGCCGTGGTCCCCGGGTGGGCTGTAGGTGGTGGTCATAGTCTACATGTTATCTGTGATTTGACCTTGGCCAGTAAGGAGCATGCCATTTTTAAACAGACTGATGCCGATGTGACCAGTTTTGACGGGGGCTATGGATCTGCTTATTTGGCAAAAATGGTGGGTCAGAAAAAAGCGCGTGAAATTTTCTTCTTGGGAAGAAGTTATACGGCCCAGGCCGCTTATGAGATGGGTATGGTAAATGCCGTGGTACCTCATGAAGAATTAGAAGATACCGCCTATGAATGGGCACAGGAGATACTAGGAAAATCACCTACCTCGATAAAAATGTTGAAGTTCGCTATGAATCTGACTGATGATGGTATGGTTGGTCAACAGGTATTTGCGGGAGAAGCGACCAGACTGGCCTATATGACCGAAGAGGCAAAAGAAGGTCGGAATGCCTTTTTAGAAAAACGGAAGCCCGATTTCGGAAAAAATAAATGGATACCCTGATTAGAGGGGTGGAGATAAGGGAAAAGTTGAAAGTTGAAAGTTGAAGGGAATAGAGATAAGCGAAAAGTGAAGTAGTGAACAGTGAGCAGTGAGCGAAAAGGGATAAGCGAAAAGTGGAAACATACCGTTTTTGCGAGGCACGAAGCAATCTGTCAGTTATTAGTAGGAAGTATTTAGTACAGAGTAATGAGTAAAAAAGTAATGAGTACTGAGTACTGAGTAATGAGTAATGAGTAAAAAGTAAAAAAAAGAAAATAGAAAATAGAAAATACAAAAGTAGAAAGCAGAAAAGTGGAAACATACCGTTTTTGCGAGGCACGAAGCAATCTGTCAGTTATTAGTAGGAAGTATTTAGTACAGGGTAATGAGTAATGAGTACAGGGTAATGAGTAATGAGTAATGAGTAAAAAGTAAAAAGTAAAAAAAAGAAAATACAAAAGTAGAAAGCAGAAAAGTGGAAACATACCGTTTTTGCGAGGCACGAAGCAATCTGTCAGTTATTAGCACGAAGCCTACCTGTTCCGCAGTCGGGCTAGCTGTCTGTTATTTTGATGCTTGGCGTAAAACGCAAACTTATCAAGCCCGTATTCCCCTTTTGGAGTTTAGGGGGAAAACTAAAAAGAGTCCTATCAGTGAAGACAAGACTCTTTTACGAGAACACTATATGAAAATGAAAAATTTTATTTCGTTTTTAATACATGGTAAACATACGCTCATCTTAGGATGTTTCTAAATTATTGTTGTAAAACGGCCTATTTTTGTTGTGTTGTACCCGTTTTGTGATATATAAGAAGTATTCTTGCTCTTTTTTGTGGTATAAAATCAATAATCGATTCGCCAACCATAAACCTGCCACGGTAGCGAAAATCAAAATTAATGTAGCTTAAATAGGTAGCCCTTTTAAAAATACACTTATGCTTAAAACCAATATGAAATGAATAGAATCAAAAAACAACAATGGCATATTTTAAATTTTATTTTCCTTTTTTTATGTCATTTATCCCTGTTTTCACAAGTCAGGGAAAAGGGCAGGCCCAATGTAATCATAATATTGACTGATGATCAGGGTTCTATAGATACTCATGCCTATGGCGCGACAGACCTGTATACACCTAATATGGATCGTTTGGCCAAAGAAGGCACAAGGTTTACCCAATTCTATGCCGCGGCCCCGGTCTGCTCCCCTTCACGAGCGGCGCTGCTCTCAGGAAAGACCAATTTAAGAGCTGGTCTTGAGAATAACGTTCCTATTCCCGAAAATGCAGATAAAAGTGGCAGGTATGGTATGCCCACAGAACAGATAACCATGGCAGAAATGCTCAAGGACAATGGATATTATACGGCCTTGATAGGAAAATGGCACTTAGGCCATCGCAAAGAGAACTTACCAAACGGACAAGGATTCGACTATTTTTTTGGCCATCAAAGGGGCTGTATAGACAACTACTCCCATACTTTTTACTGGGCAGGACCTAATAAGCATGATCTATATAGAAACACAGAAGAAGTCTATTATCCGGGCGTGCATTTTTCAGATTTAATGGTAGACGAAGTGAAACAGATTATCAATACGAAAAAGAAGGAGCCCTTTTTTATTTATTGGGCTTTTAATGCACCGCATTACCCCTATCAGGGTACGCCAAAATGGATGGAGTATTACAAAGATCTACCCACGCCTAGAAGAGAATATGCCGCTTTTATATCCAATACCGATGAAAAAATAGGATCCGTCCTTGATTATATCGACGAATTGGGCCTCGCGGAGGATACTATCGTTATTTTTCAGTCCGATCATGGTCATTCTCTTGAGGAACGGGCGTTTTGGGGTGGAGGCAATGCCGGACCCTATCGCGGTAGTAAATTCAGTATGTTCGAAGGCGGTATTCGCGTACCGGCTATCATCCGTTTTCCTGGTGTAGTGCCCGCTAATCAAGTACGTGACCAAGCCTGTATCGAAATGGACTGGTTCACTACCATTGCGACATTAACCGGGGCAAAGGTGACCGAAAAGGTAGACGGTAAAAACTTGATGCCGATAATTTTAGATGAGAAGGCCCCATCTCAGCATAAGAACTTGTATTGGCAGGTTGGTGATTACAATGACCAGAAAGCCCAATGGGCCGTGCGTAGCGGGCCTTGGAAATTAATCGGAAATGTCAATGAACCTACTTCTACCGGAAAAAAAATAGATGTAGACAAATTGTTTCTTGTTAATTTGGACAAGGATATTGGGGAACAAAATAACCTTGCGGCATCTAAGCCCAAAAAATTAAACGAACTCCTTGAACTGCACAACGCATGGTTAAAATCAGTGCGATTAGAAATGAATAAATAAATCACTTCAACCGATAAAAACGCGACCACAGGGCAGTCTTTCAATGAAAAAGTCGCAATAAATACAGCGTACAAAACTTGAATTGACTGCACTCAATATGCTCCGATGTCCAATACAGCCAAGCCTTTTAGAGTTAGTTTACTGTATTGCCGCGAGTATATTTTTCAAAAATTGGTTTGCATCAAAATCGGGGAATTCAGCTAGTCCGGTGCGTACAATGACCAAGTCTTTAGAGGGTATAATAAATACAAATTGCCCTTGAAAACCATTTGCAGAATATAGGTCTTTGGGTACATCGGGATATTTTCCGTTGGCATTGAGCCAAAAATGTGCCCCATAAGTACCCTTTGACAGGGCGGTGGGTTTGGCAACATAGTCTACCCATGCAGGATCGAACAACTGCTCCCCATTCCAGCGTCCCTTATTTAAATACAGCAGTCCGAATTTTGCCCAATCGCGGGTATTGGCCCATCCGTAAGAAGATCCCACATAGTTGCCGTTCATATCAGCTTCAAGTAGCATAGAATGCATGCCAATCTTATCAATCAATGCGGTATACGGAAAATCCAAATAGTCTTGATGGGTATCAAACCGGTTTCGTAGAATACCCGATAATAGGTTTGTAGTGCCCGAGGAGTAGTTCCATACAGCCGTAGGTGCTGCGATAGCCTTTTTTTTCATTTGGGCATTGGTCATATCGGCATCTAAAAAAAGCATTTGGGTCACATCGGAAATACTGGCATAATCCTCATCCCACTCCAAGCCACTTTGCATTCGCAGCAAATGATTCAAGCTAATATTTTTACGCTCATCGTCTTGCCATAGGGCTATCGGAGCCGATTTGCTTATATCAATACTGCCCTGGTATTCTAAAATACCGAAGAGGGTGGCCAAAATACTTTTGGTCATCGACCAGCCTAAAACAGGAGTGTCTTTTGAGAATTCGTCGATATAGCGTTCTCCGATAATATGATTTTTATAGGCTATAAGTACCGTTCGTGTCTTTTGTAGTTCAGGCTTAGCAAAGGCACTATCCAAGGCATTTTCAAGAAGTTGATAGTCTACCGCACTAAAAACAGTGTCTTTTTGGCCATTATTGCCGTAGGGGAAAGGCAAATTATTTTTTGTTTCAGAACGCTTTGGCTTCAAAGTAGGTAGCGAGGCATCGTACTGGTCATTGACCAACACACACCCCAAACCATCTCTGTAAATGGTGCGCCGTTCCATTAGGCCGAATACGGTCGATGAGGCCTCATTTTTGTTAAGGGCTACTTTGGCAAGTTTTATCAAAGGAATATTATTGTCGTTTTCAACTATATATTCAGAACTCATACCAGCAATAAATACACTTGATGCCATATTTTTGGAGGCAAAGCCCGAAATAATAGTGAGTTTTGGGTAATTGTAAAATCCAGCAATAATCACTAGGATTAGCAAGACCACAAGAATTCGTTTAAATAGTTTCATACACTGTCTGTTATTAGTAATGAGTACAAAGTAATGAGTACAAAGTAATGAGTACAAAGTAATGAGTACAAAGTAATGAGTACAAAGTAATGAGTACAAAGTAATGAGTACAAA